>NZ_CACA01000084.1:0-43719 GCF_000180455.1 Kamptonema sp. PCC 6506 | reverse complement strand
TCTCCCCCTGCCCATCACTCCTCAGTAGGCTTAGGCTTCTTGACAGGCTTAGCAAGGGGTTCCTTGCGAGGAGGAGGCGCTTCGGCTGCTACCGCTGCCGGTTTGCGTGTGGGAGGAGCAGGACGCGGTGCGTCTGGATCTCTCTTAGGGGCGGGAGTAAAGGCACGCTTGCCTTTAAAACCACCACCACCACCAGCCTTGTTGAATGGCTTTTTCTTCACGGGCATGGGGCCGATATTATTGCCCTGTTGAATCAAAAGTTTCTCAGCTTGCAACTGTACGTGGAAGTCCCAAAAATGACCGACTGCCTTTGTTGCTAAATCCCCAGTGAGTTTTAACTTAAAAAACTTCATCGTCTCCCCATCCTTGCGGGGAGCTTGTTTGATCTTGACGATGACATATTTTTCGTCCTCTTGGGATTGATAAATTACCTCACCGCGAATAGAAAAATAGCCATTTTCAACATTGATGTGGGACGGCGGGAAAGATTCGGGGGATTCTTCGCTGCTTACCTCCTCTCGATCGTCCTCTGGTGCAGTGTTCTCTTCCTCTGAGGACGGATCGATCGGTTTTTTAAGCGTTTCCGGCTCCCAAACGCCCATAATCTGGGCGTGTAAGTTGCCATCTTGCTGTCGGGTGCGGGGATAGACTACCCAGAGGTGTTCTTGTTCTAAGTTCAGGTGATTTTTCACTAAACTCATAACTCGACCAAGTAACACTGCGTCGATCGCCGTGCCATCGGATGCCGTGAGCGTACCCCGCGTGAATTGCTCTTCTGAGGCAGCGTAGCGCCCCCGGACTAAGCCAACGGCTCGGTACTGTCTGGGTTCGCTGGGCGGGGGAATTGGGTGTTGCCGCATTGCCCCGGCTGTGGGATCTACTGGTTCCTCCTCGTTAGCAATAGCGTCTTCTGCTATTGGCTCTGAGGCGGGTGCAGTTTGGCGATCGCTAACAGGAGCGGAGGGCGGGGGGGCATCGCCGGATTTTTCCTTTGGTGCTATTTTTCCTGAAGCCGTTGCTACAGATTCAGCGTCCTTTGGTGCTGTTTGCACTATGGGCACTATCCGACGGGGCTTTTGCAGCTTTTCCGTTGAGGAAATCGCCTCTGTTGATGCTGGGGGTTTACTGGGCTCGACAGGCACGGGTGTAGCAGATTCCGAAGGTACAGGACTCTCGGCTGCTGACTCTGGCGGCTGGGTAGGAGCTTTAATCAGATTGACAATCTGCTCGCTTAGGTTCTCTTTTTGAGAGGGAGTAGACTTGGACGATTTGGAAGAGCGGTTCGGGGAGGGGTTCATAAAAACTCCTTGCAGCGGAGACACATCCCTTTTGGGAACTTAGGAAGAAACTGTTTGAAATGCCACTAGCGGAGGACTTGGGGCTTGCGCCTCATGTCTCCCGGCCTGTTAACTTTTAGCTCAAGGACTGTCAACTCGATGCTGCTGTAAATTCCCAAAATCTTTGATATCAAAGGGTTTAGGAGATACCGATCGCATCTTAAGTTGATTGCCTTGAGCGGGAGTTGTTAGCTAGTAGCGTCACGACCTTCAGTGGTTATTGTACTTATAATTCAATTACCTAACGGGCTGATCCGCACAGTTAGGCAATTTCACAGCTAGACAAAACTACACTAGACTATCCTGCTTTACCGAATGGTAAGTGGCTGGGTTGTAAGTCAAGGTTGATTCGCTGAGTAGACTTGTGGGCCTGTTACCATATTAGCTGCAAGCAAAACGCTGTTTTGTCAGTTGGAGCTGTGAAATTGAGAACCATTGCGGTTGTGGGGGTCTAGTGAGATGGTAGGAAAGCGTCGCGGTTTGATTAGTGTGGTGATGGTGCTGTCACTTATTGCCTTTGTGGGTTTTTCTATTGCTCCGATTGTGGATAGTATTGTGAAGGCGAATCAGGCATCGAGTTCGCCTTCGCCTTCACCAACACAAACAACTATGGCGAAGCAATCGGATTTACAAGGTCAGGCACGGGGTTATGAATTGGTTTTGCAACGGGAACCGGACAATGTGACGGCTCTGCGGGGCCTGTTGCAGGTGCGCCTGGAATTGCTTCAGGCTAAAGAGGGGGAAATTAAGGATGTAATTACGCCTCTGGAAAGATTGTCGAAGCTGAATCCTGAAAATGTGGAGTATTCGATTTTGTTGGCGCAAGCTAAGGAGTATGCTGGCGATCGCGAAGGTGCTGCTCAAGCTTACCGCTCGGTGCTGACGGTTGCGCCTGGGGACGTTAAGGCTTTGCAAGGGTTGGTGAATTTGTTGCTCAAGCAGCAGCGGCCAGAAGCGGCGATCGGGTTGTTACAAGATACTCTGAAGGCGGCTCCGGCTGCAAATCAGGCGAAGGCTGGGAGTGTTGATGTAACTTCGGTGCAGTTGATTTTGGGTCAGGTTTATGCTGAGCAGAAGCGTTTTGATGAGGCGATCGTGATTTACGATGAGGGGATCAAGGCTGATGCTAAGGATTTTCGCCCGGTTTTGGCTAAGGCAATTGTTTTGAGAGAACAGGGGAAAACTGAAGATGCCGAAGGACTTTTTAATAAGGCTACTGAGCTGGCTCCTGCTAATTTTAAAGACCAAATTAAGCAGTTAGCTGCTGGGGCTCCTTCGCCTGCTCCTTCGCCTACGAGTTCGCCTACAAGTGCTCCTGAAACGTCATCTCCGACTCCTTAACCTTAATTTGTTAATGGTTAATGGTTAGTTGTTAGTTGTTAGTTGTTGGTTGTTGTTTGTTGGTTTTTGCGTAAGTCGTAAACTAGATAAACAAACTTTCATGCTCATAATCGTAGTAGCGACTTTAGTCGCTTAATTGCAGAAGAAAGCGACTAAAGTCGCTACTACGAGTTTGATAGAGAACGATATTGTTAGTTCAATTATTAGTTGCAACTAATAACCAACAACTAACAGTTAACTGTTAACAGTTTCTAAGCTCCTTCTAACAGGGCAACTGTACCGAAAACTAAGAAAAGGCATCCACCCAAGGCGGTGATTGTACGTTCGGAAATTCGACCGGCGATGATGCGTCCCCCGATAACTGCGATCGCGGCACAGATAGCGTGTCCTAAAATGGCTCCAAGTGTTACACCAACGGCATTGTTAGAAGCGGCGAGGGCGATGGTGGCTATTTGGGTGCGATCGCCCCATTCTGCTATAAATGTTAGTACAAAGGTTTTGAGAATAACAGCTAATTTACTTCCTGCTGGCAACCATTTAAAGGCACGCACTTGATTTACCGCTTCTTCTGCTTCCTGTATTTCTTCGCGATCGCATTTCGCGGGCATATTTTTGGCATCGTACAGCAGTTTTAACCCGAAGCAAGAAAACAGAGCTATTTCGGCAAAGTGAATGTAATTCTGCGGTAATAGTGAGACTGCTTGACCCACTAAAACAGATAATACTGTCATAGCTGCTAAGGCAGCGGTGGCTCCCACAAACACTAGCCTCCGCGAATGCCGCATTGCTAGAATGACGGCTATAAAGAATGTTTTATCGCCTAATTCAGAAATGGTAATCAATAATAGACCAGCAGTAAAAGCTGTTAACACTCTCTCAATCTCCTCAGATTTTTATTGTGGCTATCTGAGTGAGCTTGATGAGAGGGCAATACTCCACCAAGCTCACCTTAGATGTGAACTTAGTGAAAGTCTCGCTTGCAAATTGCTGTCTTTTTCCTTGTCGTTAGACTAAGGACGATCGGCTAATTTGTCACCTGAACCAGGCTTAACGCCAGTATGTTGACTCAGGTGGGCTGGTTATGTTTAGTGCCAGCAGCTACTCCCCTTCAGCATGGAATTATCATACTATATATATATGGGAATGTAAAGCAGTTTTTTAGAGTATTTTGTAAGTTTTTCAAGTTAAATAATTTCATCATTGTTGATTCATAATTGATTCATTTTAGATTCACAACACTTCGGACAGTTTGCGTAGGCGCAGCCAGCCGTAGGCATCGCTAACGGTACAATCAGGGTTTCAGGCTTTCGTCTAGGAGCGATCGCTAACGGTAGAATCAGGGTTATAGGCTTTTACTCAAAAACTGTCCGGAGTATTGGATTCATATAGTAGGTTGAAAGGCGATCGAGGTGATAAAACTGTACTTAATCTGTTTAATACACTTCATCATGGGAACCCAAGTTTATTAATAAAATTGCTTCTTCTTCATCTTCTAGGCTTGTAACAAACTCAAATAAAATGCGGTAGCTATAATCAATTGAACATGACCATATACCTGATAAATCTCCTGCCAGCTTGTGAGTCCGCAAGCTAGGGTGAAAATGGTCTTCAGCTAAGAGTTGTAGAGTTGCCTCAATCAACGGTCTAAGTTGTGGATTTTTACGGACTAGACGTTTGAAAGAGCGAATAGACTTCGGACTCCAACCAATTTTCATTAATCATCCAACTCCGCCATAAAATCTGCTATTGAACCAAATTTTACATTTCCTTGAGCGTAATCCTGACGAACTTCTGCAACTTCTTTTAATAATTCATTGCGTCTCTGTTGACGGAGGCGTTTGTGAAGGATATCTAGCAGTATTGATTGGTCTTCTAATGATAAAGCTTCGACAGCTTCTAGAGCTTGTTGGAATTGAGATATTTTTGTGTTTTGGCTCATAATATTGTTCTCTTCTCAACCTAAGATTTCATTATACCACTCTTGGTAATTAAGTAAGATAAAATTACCAGTATATTTTCATCTCAACAAAGGGTGAATTTTTTTTTGAAGATATCTTCCCTCCCAATACTATCCCTGGAATAAACACTAGAATAAGCAAAACAGGCTGAAGGCTTGCGCTTATGGCTATGGCAGTATTGAAGTTAAAATCAATTGTCAGACAATCATTAATAAATTGTAAGGTGGACACTCGCTTCAACCATATCTAGCTATGAGTTACAGGCTTTTTCCAGCGATTGCCCACCCTATAGTTAATTAAGCCTGCTTAGCTAAAAGCTCTTGAAACACCTCATACATCTCCTGTGCCAACTTTTTAGGATTCCACAACGGCGCTAAATTCTCCGGTTGCTTAGAACGGACTAAATGTTCCCGCACCGCATTTCTGAAAGCCGCATCTCGACCAAATTTAATCCCCCATTGAGTATATTCTTCCCAATTCCAAGCTACACCCACATCAAGATTTACACTCTTCAAAAATGCGTAACCCATCCGCGATAGATACTGATTACCTGCTCTCGTTACCACTGGTAAATTAGCCCATAAAGCCTCTAAATTATGAGTTCCACCATTGTAAGGATAAGAATCCAACAGCACGTCAGCGACATAATAAATCGCCCGATGTTCTTCCTCCGTTTTGGTTTGCCCTAAAAATTTAATCCGATTGAAATCTACTCCTTGAGCATCGCATTCTTGGCGATAACTGGTGTGAATTACTTCGGGATCTCCCTGACCTTTACGGATCAACAAACTGTCAGGAACTTCCTTAAGGATTTTAACTTGAGCCCGTAGCATTTCAGGATTGGTCTTTCTGCCAGGTGCAACGCACAGATAGGTCATCTGATCTAAACCAATTCCCAAAGAGTTTCTTAAAGCATTTCTATCAACAGAAACACTTTGCAATCCACTAATTGCTACAGAACATTCGGGCAATCTGACTAATTGCTCAATGTAATGTTTTTCCACGCCCGCAGGGTGAGTGTATTTGTCGCAGAGAAAGTAATGCTTGTCAGATAGATATGGTGCGTCAAATCCCAGCCAAGAAACGCAAACTGATGCGGGATAGTAATACAATATCTCCACATTGGTTGGCACTGTCATTGAATCTAAATCTATTAAGATATCCAAATTATCTTGCAATACCTCTTCAAGAAGTTCTCCCCCATCTGCAAATCCATTCGGATATTTTTTAGGCCAGTAGAATTTGCCTGCCATTTGTTCAAATCGCTCTGTAACTTCATCTTTTTGTAGCTTCCCAGTAACGTAGAGATGAACGTGAGGAGTGATCTTAGTTAGTTCGCGAATTAAAGCTTCACTGCACCAACCTACGGAATGGCGGCGAAAGTGTTTGGAGAGAAAACCAATTCTTAAATGCCTTTGTTTAATTGGGTAATTGCTAGGCTTTGGTTTGCGATCTATCTGCCGTTGTGGTACAGCTTTTTTGTAATATTGCTGGGCAATTAGTTTGTAGAAGTTGGCATTTGCTTCTCTATCATCTCGCAGGTGAGAAACGGCAAAGAGGAAAATTTCGTAGAGTAGTTTAATGTCAATGACACTAAAATTTTCACAGCTTTGATAGCTGAGTTTTTCTATCTCTATAAGTTTCTGAAGAGCGAGTTCGCTAACACCTGATTGGAGATAGGAAAATACGTAAGCAGTTGCGGACATAACTGGGACACTTTCACCGCAATATTCGCAGTATTTGTCAGCTACTTTTCTGGCTCCTGCTAGGTTGCTAGAATGACTGAGTAAGTCGCACAATTGCTGGTGTGCTTCGCTGAAATAAGGATTGAGTTCGATCGCTTTTTCAAAATAACCAATTGACTCTCCGGGTCGATCCTGTTTCTGAATGTGTCCCATTCGGCAGTAAACTTCTGCCCAGTCTGGTTTATAAACTAAAGCTTGTTGATAGGTGGCGATCGCTTCTTCTAGTTTCCCTTGCATGGAAAAGGCATTACCCATATTGGCGATCGCGTCTGGCCAGTCTGGTTTATGTTTGATGGCTTCTTGATAATTACTAATTGCTTCCTCATACTTTCCTTGATGCAAAAGTGCATTAGCTATGTTGAAATGTAGCGCTTCTAACTGAGGTTTAATCGCGATAGCTTTCCGATAGTATTGGATTGCCTCTTCTAGATTGCCTTGCTGCATCCGCGCACTGCCAATATTGGCATAAGCTTCTGCCCAATCAGGTTTGACTGCGATCGCTCTTTGATAACTCTGAATTGCCTCATCTCGCTTGCCTTCGGTTAAAAGCGTATTGGCTAAATTAAAATGGAAATCTGCACCAACTACATGAGGATTTATGTCGCTCGTTTTCTGAAAATAAGCAATTGCTTCCGCTGATTTTCCTTGCTTCTGAAATACTTTGCCTAAGTTCCAATATACTCCCGCTAAATCTGGTTTAAGAGCGATGGCTTGCTGATAATAAACAATCGCTTTTTCCAAATGCCCCATTTTGAAATACATACTACCAATGTTGGCGCGGACTTCGGCATAATTGGGTTCAAATTCGAGTGCTTGTTCGTAGGCGCGAATGGCAGCATCCATTTTTCCTTGACCTTGCAGTGCGTTCCCCAGCGTCACATAGGCTTGTATGAAATCGGGTCTAATTTTCAGCGCTAACTGGCAAGATGCGATCGCTTCTCTGAAATTTCCTTGGAGTAAATAAGCTTCGGCGCGTTTTTTATATTCCTCAACTTCTTGAAATTTAGCAACTTGTTCGGGAGGATTAAAATTGAAGCTTGAAACTTGTTCCGCAGTTTCATCAGCAGTTTCAAAAGGCCGATCTAAACTTAAATCTTGGGTAGTCTGTGGTAGATTTAAACTTGAAGGTTGTAGCCCGTATTCTTCATCTTGCTTTATTGGTTCTTGCTGTTGCCATTCACCTTCTTTTTCCAGTTCAAGAAATTGACCTTTAGTCCCTTCATCATTTGGCGAATTTTTCGGCTCTTCCTGAGATTTTAGTTGCTGTAAGCTAGATAATTTATCTGTAGCTTCAGCATCCCCAGGTTGCAATTGTAAGACTTTTTGGTAACAGGAGATTGCGGCATCTACGTTATTACTTTTTGTTAAAGCCTCAGCTAATTTATAATAATTTCTCAGTAACCCTGGCTGCAAAACTAGGGATTTTTGATAACAAGCAATAGCTGCACCTAAGTCTTCTTGTTGCTGCAATATATTGCCCAGCATTAAAAGAACTGAAGCCAAATTTGGGTTATTAGCAAGTGCTTTTTGATAACTATTTGCAGCTTCATCTAAGCGACCTAGCTTATAATACATACTGCCCAAGTTGGCATGAGCCTCTGCAAAGTTCGGGTCAATTTCTAATGCTTGAGAGTAGGCATGAATTGCCATTTCCAGTTGCTCTTGACTGTGGAAAGCATTTCCCATTGTCAGGTATGCGGGTGCAAAATCTGGCTTAACTTTGAGAGCGAATTTGCAGGACGCAATTGCTGAGTCTAACTGTCCTTTCAAAATATAGACTTCAGCTAGTTTTCTATGAATCTCAGCATCCTCAACGTTAAAGCTAATTGCTTTCTGATAATTATCAGCCGCAGCATCTAATTTGCCAGCTTCTTTAAGCCAGTTGGCTTTGTTGAAATGCGCTTGTGCTGCTTCTAAATTCACTAATGACTCTGTTATCATCGGCTCTGCTACTCTCACAGTTTTTACAACAATACTATCGAATCATTTAACTCATTGCTCTACTCTTACTAACTAAGTAGAAGAGCTATTGACATATTCTACCTGATGCTTCAGATAAGTTTCTGTCGCTACTGTATTTGTACTGATACCTGCTCTCAAAACCCGGATAACCTCCTTTACAATCAGTTTACATCAGTTTCAAGCTAGATTAGATATATAATTTCAATTACTTAGTGAGGTGGAACTTTCAAGATCGGGTAGTGAAACTAGACGAGCAAAACCAGCCTTTGTTTCCGCTAACGGCGCTCAGCTACTTGCAGTAATAAAGGTAAGCCATAGCAGAAGGGACAAGGAAAATGCAATATAAATTGCCCTAATTGCGGTAAATTAAACACTGGTAGTTATTTTAATTGGCAGCGCTAACCGCCAACTCATTGAGGAGCATTTATCATGGCCGCAGAAAAAGACCCCGCAAAATTGAGCAAGCAACAAGTCGGCTATGCCGCCGCTGACCGCGTAAAGTCTGGTATGATCGTAGGGCTGGGTACAGGGTCAACCGCAGCTTATATGATCGAAGCTTTGGGCGATCGCATCAAGGCCGGCACGCTCAAAGATATCAAGGGAGTGACAACTTCTTTTCAGGGAGAAGTTTTGGCAAAGCAATACGGAGTTCCGCTAACAACGCTCGATGAAATCGATCGCATTGATGTTGCTATTGACGGTGCTGATGAAGTCGATCCGCAGCTAAATTTAATTAAAGGTGGCGGTGCGGCTCATACCCGCGAAAAAATTGTCGATTACTTAGCAGAACAGTTTATCGTTGTGGTAGATGGTTCTAAAATAGTTGACAAATTAGGTTCAACTTTTCGCGTACCTGTGGAAGTTTTACCGATGGCAATAACGCCAGTGATGCGTGCGATCGCGAAACTAGGCGGCGAACCGGAACTCCGCATGGGAGTGAGAAAAGCTGGCCCCGTAATTACCGATCAAGGCAACATGGTAATTGATGTCAAATTTAACACCATTGACAACCCAGGGGAACTAGAAAAAACCCTAAATAACATTCCGGGGGTACTAGAAAATGGCTTGTTCATAGGCGTAACAGATTTAGTTCTGGTTGGCGAAATCAAAGACGGACAGCCGATAATACGTGAGATTTCTAAATAGTTAGTTTTTAGTGGTTAGTTGGTAATTGGTAATTGGTAATTGCTAGATGAGAAAAATATCTTTTTCTGGCGATTAGAAATCGCGGCTACACAAACAAAGTCCGCCTGCGCGGACTAAAAAGAAAAGTGGCGGTAATAAACCCGGATTTGATATAACAACAATTACCAATTACCAATTACCAATTACCAATTACCAATTACCAATTACCAATTATTAATTACCAAAATGCAATATCGCCGATTTGGTCGTACAGAATTGCAAATGCCCGTCTTTTCTTGTGGCGGTATGAGATATCAATATAAGTGGCAAGATGTTGCGCCAGATATGGTTCCACCTGACCATCAAAAAGAATTAGAAACTACCATTCGCCGCTCTATAGAATGCGGGATAAATCATATTGAAACTGCTCGTGGTTACGGCACTTCTGAGATGCAGTTGGGAGCGATTTTGCCCAAGTTTCCCCGTGAAAAATTAATTGTTCAAACCAAAGTTTCTCCTAAATCTAATCCCAAAGAATTTCTTCAAGAATTTGAAAAATCACTAGCTTACTTACGCTTAGAATATGTCGATTTATTTTCGCTGCACGGTATTAACAACTCTGAATTGCTAAATTATAGCATCTGTCCCGGTGGCTGCATAGATGTTGCCAAAAAGTTGCAAGCAGAAGGTAAAGTGCGTTTTATAGGATTCTCAACTCACGGGCCAACTGATGTGATTTTGCAGACAATTAAAACTAACCAATTTGATTATGTTAATCTCCACTGGTATTACATTAATCAAAATAATTGGCCGGCTATTGAGGCTGCTAGTAACCACGATATGGGAGTTTTTATTATCAGCCCTTCTGATAAAGGTGGGAAACTTTATAATCCACCTCAAAAATTAGTAGAATTATGTTCTCCACTTAGTCCGATGGTGTTTAACGACTTATTTTGTCTTTCCCATTCCCAAGTGCATACTCTCAGTTTGGGGGCGGCGCGATCGCAGGATTTTGACGAACATCTCAAAGCTTTAGAATTGTTAGATAATGCTGATGAAATTTTACAGCCGATTTTAGAAAAGTTGGAAAAAGAAGCAATAAATAAACTCGGAGAAGACTGGGTAAAAACTTGGCACGTCGGCTTACCTACTCCTGAAAATACCCCTGGCGGGATAAACATTCCTGTGATTTTGTGGCTGTGGAATTTAGCGATCGCTTATGACATGATCGACTATGGAAAAATGCGCTATAATCTACTAGGAAATGCTAGCCACTGGTTTCCCGGTTCTAAAGCACATAAAATTAACGAATTAGAACTAAAGAAGTGTCTGATTCACAGTCCTCACGCCGCCCAAATTCCTGGGATACTCAAAGAAACAGATCGTCTTTTGGGAGGTCAAGCTGTTCAACGTCTTTCTCAAGAATAGTCAGATAATAGCGCACGCTTAAGTGTAAAGTACAGATGATTGAAAAGACAGCTACCTAAGTATTTTGCCTGTTTCTTCTGACTTATACTCATCCTGTCTGTGCGGCGATTCTCTGATTAATTCTTTCTACCCAAATTTCGTTATCATCCAAGTTCACAATCATCCTTTTATAGGATTCATTCTTGAATTCTACGGTCAAATAATTACTGTCTTTAGTGACATACCAAAATTCTTTACCTCTGTTAGTGTAATAAGTTCCCGCTTTGATTACCCCAGGCATAAAACTACCAGGTGCTTTGATTTCCCGCCAATTACTTTGAGGTTCCTTTGAGGTTGCACCTTCAATGTTTGCTAGAGGTATTTCCCAAAACTTGTTAAATCTAACTGCCCAAACCTGTTCCCAAAAACAAAATTCTATTTTCAATTTATCTAACTCAAAACTAAATTTCATATTAGTTCTCTCTCTTAGAAAGATGGTTGATGAGTTATAATTAGCTTAGCATTTCACCAGAAAAAATACAACAGATTACAGTATCGAGCGAGTACAATAGTTCAAAAAGTCAGGGAAGCTGCTTTTCACCCAGAATATAAGGCAAAAGTTTAGCGATATTTCTAGCATCATCAATTCCTCGATGATGAGTTCCCTCTAGGGGTAAACCAACAAGTTGCAGAGCTTTTGCCATACCAGGTCGTTTTCGCAAACCTTGCTGTTCTGTAAACAATTGTTTGAGATTAACATGAGGATAAGCAATGGGAAAAGGTACTTTGTGAAAGTTGCTATCTTGTTGAAATTGTTTGCGATCGTAGTCACCCCAGGAACCGAATACAGCATTTGAGTAACCAGATAGCCAATTTTTGAGAAGTGCGATCGCTTCCGGGTAAGTTGGTGCTAGATCGACTTGTTTTTGGGAAATAGATGTTAAAGACTTGCAAAATTCAGTGAGAATGGGATGGCGAACTGGTTTAATAAAGGTTTGAAATTCATCAACAATTGTAAGGTTTTTGGGTTCTACCATCACCGCGCCAATCTCGATGATTTCCATGTGTTCTCGATTGATAGTTTCTCGATCGCAGCAGGTAGCTTCTAGGTCAAGGACTAGATAGTAATTATAATGTTTTAAATTCATATCATTATTCAAGATAATTTAATATCGTATAGTTTGAATCGCTCATCCTGTGTAATGACCACATAATCTTCTGCTTTCGCCTGAGCAATAATTAGCCGATCAAAAGGGTCTTGATGATGGAAAGGCAAATGCTGCAATATCTCATAATGACCAAATTTAGCTGTACATTTTAACACCTATTAAATAGTGCTATAGCGGGAGAGGAGTAACTGAGCGATCGCTTAACCTGCTTGCTAATAAGTTAAAATTTTTTTCCTAAGAATTACACCCCTCTGGATAGAATCGAACTATCACATCCGGTGTTCGTAGCACCAGCGCCATCTCCATTGGCAGAGGGAAATCCACCGGGGAGGTACTGCCCCTCCTATCTCTGTGTTATCAGCACAGCGCCGCACTTTCTGGCTCCCAGTGGTCAAAGGAAGATGGAGGAATCGAACCCCTATAGTTATTAGCTATACCCTGGTTTTCAAGACCAGTTGCCGGCCATTCAGCGGCATCTTCCAAAGGTGTCTGACGGGAATTGAACCCGTTATTACTGGTTCCACAAACCAGCGCCGCTACCACTTTGGCTTCAGACACAGTGGATCTGATGGGGGTCGAACCCACAACCTCTTCTTTGCAAGAGAAGCGTTCTCCCATTAGAACTACAGACCCAATTTAATTAACTATTTGGTGGATTCTGGTCAGATTTGAACTGACATCTTTCTAGCAGCCAGCTAGATGCTTTTCCAATTAAGCTACAGACCCATTCAGCAGGAGTGGTAGGACTTGAACCCACAACATTCGAGGTAGAAGCTCGACACTCTATCCAGTTGAGTTACACTCCCATAAAAACTTGTGAATTATTAGAAGCGATCGCATCGGAATAGCGTACAAGTAATAAGAGCACTTTGCGTTTTCTCAGCTACTAAAGGGACTCCGCCGATGAGTTATTACACACTCTTTAAAGGATTGCTACTTCTAAGCCTACCTATCGGGTTCTTTGCACTCCTTGTTTGCAAACGCACACTGCTTTTTGACAGCGTTACTTTTCCTCTCGTACTAAAGTATGTAAGCTCTACAAGTTAGGGTACGTAAATGTGCGATCGCTCTTACAATAAAAAATTAATCATTCAATGGAATCACCTCTTTAATTTCAAGTAAAGACAACGAGAGTGGTAGGAATTGAACCCACAACATCCACGTCCGAAGCGTGGCGCTCTATCCGTTGAGCTACACTCCCCTAAATTGGTAGTCCTGACAGGATTTGAACCCGTAACCCGTTGTTTGTAAGACAACTGCTCCACCGTTGAGCTACAGGACTATCAAAGCGAGTGACGGGATTTGAACCCATGCGCTGAGTGTGGCGCACTCAGATGCTACCGTTACATCACACCCGCAAATTATCAGAGCGGACAACGGGATTTGAACCCGTATCGCGAGTTTGGAAGACTCAGATGCTACCATTGCACCATATCCGCCAGATTAAATTCCAAATTCTTTGGCAGTTTCGAGATAGGTTTGATATATCTGTTCGCCAAAGCAAACAAATATTACCTCCTCTATAACATTCTGTTCCTGAATAAACTTTAGGGTTGATTGAATAGCAATCCGACAAGCTTGTTCCACAGGATAGCCATAAACGCCACAACTAATAGCAGGAAAAGCAATTGTTTTCACCTTGTGATCTTTAGCTAAATTCAGACTAGAAAAGTAGCATGAAGCCAATAATTCTGCTTCCCCTCGCTTTCCCCAGTACCAAATAGGGCCGACTGTATGAATAACATACTTTGCTGGGAGCTTGTAACCCTTCGTAATTTTCGCCTCTCCCGTTGGACAACCCCCCAGTGTTTTACATTCTTTCAGCAGTTCTCGTCCTGCGGCATCATGGATTGCACCATCAACACCGCCACCGCCTAACAAAGATTCATTAGCGGCATTGACAATAGCATCAACTTCGAGTTTTGTAATATCAGCTTGGATAACTGAAATTTTAGTTTTCATGGCACTTATTTTAATGACATTATGTGTTCCTCCTTTAAAATAGCACAAGCAGGTGGCGAGATTTGAACTCACATAAAAGCTTTACAAGAGCCTCATGTTGCCAGTTACATCACACCTGCATCAAATGCCCCTGACTGGATTTGAACCAGTAACCTCCTCGTTCTAAGCGAGTTACCTCTTCCAATTGGGCTACAGGGGCAAGATTTATTTAGTTAATTTTTCTGACTATCTGTGACGATTGACTTTGACTCGTTTGCTAGGGGTTTGCTTCCTTACCCAAGCTAAAAACTTTTGCATTTGTGGCTCATTTTTTAGCATTTCTAGTGTATTGAGTTCTTCGGCTAGGCGTTTGTTATCAAATAGAACATGAATCTGTTTATGGCAAGCAGAACAGATGTTAGCTGTTGGGCCTGTGCCTAAGTTCTTTCGTTTAGTGTATTGTTGTGGAATTAAGTGATGAATTGTTAAACGCTTCATCTCTCTTTCGCACAATTCACAGATTAAAGCTGGTTGCTCAAAACTGCTGAAATTCTCGTATGTGCTGTTTAGGCGATTCCCTACGGGATAACTCCGCTTCATGTAGTTTTTTCTTAAATACTATAAGTAAGTTCCTCCTAATTTTACTAAAAATTTGATGCTCCCGACAGGATTTGAACCTGTAAAAAACTAGGTTCTCTCCCTAGTGCGTCTGCCGTTCCGCCACGAGAGCAAACGGTGAAAATTGGCTGAATGCCAAGTACCCCTGACAGGCCTCGAACCTGCAAAACACTTATCTTAAGTAAGCGATGTTTTCCAATTACATCACAGGGGCAAATCGGGATGGCAGGATTTGAACCTGCACCCTTCGGCTCCCAAAGCCGCCGCGCTACCAAGTTGCGCCACATCCCGTTACTACTCCTGACTGGATTTGAACCAGTAACACACAAGGTTTGAGCTTGCGGCCTCTTCCAGTTGGGCTACAGGAGTTTAATTAATCTGCTTTGCTAATAGCAGAACTGGGAAGGTAGGGTTTGAACCTACATTTGTCCGCTTTCAAAGAGCGGTGCCATACCGATTAGGCGACTTCCCAATAATTGGCTGCCGGGGTAGGCTTTGAACCTACATAATTTCCTGTTTCAGAGACAGGCGACTTTACCGATTTGTCTACCCGGCAATTCAAAAAAAAGGCTGTCCTGGTAGGGATTGAACCTACGACATTTCGCTTAACAGGCGATCGCTACTACCACTGAGCTACAGGACAATGCCAGCCCCCCAGGTCGGTTTCGATCCGACGGCCTCTTGTTCTTCAAACAAGCGCTACTACCAACTGAGCTACCGGGGGAAAAGCGGAGAGAACAGGATTTGAACCTGCGTCGGAATAACCCGATTCTGTTTAGCAAACAGATGCCATCAGCCTCTCGGCCACCTCTCCTTTTGGACGCGGGAGAAGGAATCGAACCTTCGTAAAACAGGCGTATGAAACCTGTGAGTAACCACTACTCTATCCCGCTATGGGTCGAGCTGGAATTGAACCAGCAATCGTATTAAACCACTGTTTTACAGACAGCTTCCTACACCTATAGGAGGACCGACCCAAAATAGAAATTAAATAGAATGTTGGTGGGTTGTCGAGGAATTGAACCTCGATCCATCCGCTTAAAAGGCGGCTGCAAAAACCATTCTGCCAACAACCCACAAGGAAGTGCTGACGGGAGTTGAACCCGCAATTACCTGATCGAAAGTCAGGTGGCTTAACCATTTGCCTACAGCACCATAATTGGCGAAGGGACTGAGATTTGAACTCAGATCGACGGTTTTGGAGACCGTAATGTTACCAGTTACACTATCCCTACTTTTGGTCGCAGCGATCGGATTTGAACCGATATTAACCAAGGTATGAACTTGGGACTTTACCATTAAGCTACGCTGCTTTTTGCCAGAGGTTAGAGTGGGATTTGAACCCACGAATATTGGTTTTGCAGACCAACGCCTTCAACCACTCGGCCACCTAACCTGAAATGTTCACGGTTAACGGTTAATTGTTAATTGTTAACCGTTAACTGTTGGCAAATCTGATATGATTTGTTTACGGGAGTAACGAGACTTGAACTCGCAACCTTTCGCTCGACAGGCGACTGCTCTAGCCATTTGAGCTATACCCCCATACAATAGGTTAATATTCTGTTTTCAAGGTTCGGTTGGTTTTTGGGTTGGAGCTTTGAGGCTCTTTCCCGTCTGTCATACACTCATACTACATAAATACTACAAGCTTGTCAAGAGTTTGCGGAAGTTTTTTTTGCTTGTGGCTGTGGAATTTCCGAGTTTCAATAACTGGAGTTTGGACGGTGGGCGGTGTAGTCTATGTATTACAACCCCTGGGGTGTCTTACATCAGGGCTAAGTACCGCTTTTGTCCTAGAGTTAATGACATGACTCTTGCTTATAGGACTTATTTAGCTTTAAAGGTGCAGATGGCTTATGAAGCAAAGGTTTTAAACTCTTTTTCGTCAGCCATGTATACATACTACATAACGTACTACAGGATGTCAAGGGGTACTACAAAAAAAATTTGTTCCGCTTTGGAGGGGAAGATTTGGCGGATGAGTTTGGTTATGAGGCAATAGCGATCGAGAAAGTGCGATCGCACTTTTTGCCCTTACCCCCTAAGTCACTAACGGAAGGACTACTGGGGAATATACGTAACGCCACCCTCTGGGAGGTAAAGATACCCCCAGAGGGCGGCGTTACGGTTGTTTTCGGTTACTTTTGGGTGGCGATCGCGATTAAGTCTTCGATTTTTTTGATATTGGGATCGCCCGCTAAATAGCCAATTCCGCGATGAAGGTGGAGGCGAAATTGTTTAGCCAGAGTTTCTTTATCCGTGCCTAACTTATCATTATAACACCTTTGTTTCAAAGCAATTATTAAAATATCAGCCATTTCACCGCCGAATACATCCCAAGTTAATTCGACATTACTATCAGCCGGAATGGGAACGGGAGAAGGCATAGAAGGTTCAGCAAGGGAACGGCAAAAACCCCAACGGCAAAGAATATTCCATTGGTCAATTTTAGTAAACCTACGAAGTTTTAAAAGTTGGTCTTTGCCAGATTGAGAAAGGCGGATTCTTTCGATTGGTGGTTCCATAATTTTATAGCTAGGGGCTAGGGGCTAGAGGCTAGGGGCTAGGGAAAGAAGGAACTAGAATCAAGGATTTCAGGAACTCATAATGTTCTAACTCCCTTTTCATTTGCTACGATCTTCTGTTGAGGAGATTACTAATTGACTTAGGCGTTTCATAATTTTGAGAACGGTGTACAAATCATTGCCGGGATTGCGGATTCCAAACATCCTAGACAAAGCATATAGAGGTACTTCTCCCTTCACCAATTTAACAAATACGAAAGTGCCACCTGCATTAATCAGGCCATAGCTGGGTTTATTCGGGTGAGGATTGCCTAGCATATAAGCAAGGATTTGTGCAAGACCAGCTTCAATAGAAAACTCGTCTTTTTTGGACTCAATCACCATTACCCAGAATTGGTCTTTTAATACCAGAGTGTCCATATTTCCCCTGATGATAGTTCCCCCATCTTCGCTGATAATTTGTACAGATTTTTCCCCCTTAACGTAAAACGGGGCTAGGTAAAAATCACCGATAAAAAGCATCGGGTCAAGTACAGCCATGCGGATAGCATTTTCTAGTAAAGGTGGGTAATTTAGCAGATTAATATAACCAGCTTTTACCTTATCAAGAAGTTGCCGATCTAAATCAGTGATTTCGGGAAGGTCATCTTGCCACTCGCGGAAAAATCCCTCATCTTCAATTAATTGAATGCCAAATGTATCGATGAGGTCGCGAAGATTGACGGCTTGTGCTTGTAGGGTTTGTACCATATTTTTTACCAAAAGTAACTATTTTCTTCAATAATTGTTTGCTGTTTGCTAGAATCATATTTTAGCAGATAGGTGTGTGCGATCGCATCCAATTTCTTCAGTTGTTCATATTCAGTTTTAGCAATTTCCGTGTCAGTGGATAAAAGAATCACTTGATGGCTAGCAGAGGGGAAATATTTCTCAATTAAATTGTTACGGTGAGAAGAATCAAGACGACCGAGAGGGGTATCAATGGCAATCGGTAAATGGCGACCGGATACTCTCGCCAGTCCCCATAAAAAGGCGATGGCTAAGAGTTGTTTTTCCCCCGCAGAAAGGCGATGTTTCGGAACCAGCGTACCTTGCGAGTCGTAAATAGATAAGGCAAAAGTTTGGGTATCAATAGCCACTCGATGAACTAGGTCAGATTTGTGGAGAAGATAGCGGAAACATTCAGTAATTTCTACTTCCAATTTATTGAGTTTTTTGAGAGTTAGTTTCTCCTTAAAAAGTTTAAGCGTGTTTTGGGCTTTAGCGATGGAAGCGAGAGTATGTTGGTTATTTCTGTGTTTGAGGTAGTCGTGGCTATATTCTTCTAATTCCTTGTGGGTTTTGGCAATTTCTCTGTCAATTTCAGAGACTTTGCGGTTAGCAAGTTCCCAATCTGCTTGGGCGTTAGCAACTTGTTTTTGGGCTTCTCTGACAGCGGCTTCTAACTTTTCGTAGGCTTCCGGCGATGCGGCTTTATCGAGTTGGCGTTCGACTACATCTATCTCGCTTTCAGCGGATTTTAGTTCTTTAATTTTTTCTATGGCAATAGCTTGATTAGCTTTGATTTGATATGCTAAGATAGTTTCAAGTTGGGCGATGGCTTCGACTGTAGCATCTAGCCAAGGTTCGCCACTTTCAGCTAGTTGTGTAAAGTCGGCATCTTCTTGTTCGATGAAGGTTTGGATATCTTGCAACTGTTTCGGTTTTAAAGATAGTTGTGTGAGGTATTTAAGGAGGCGATCGCTTCTCTGTTCTACGGCTGTTTTAGCAATTTTTGCCTGAAATTGGTTGACCTCCGTTTCAGCTTGAATTTTGGCTTGTTCAAGGAGTGGGGAAATTAAGCCAAGAGGGAGAAAACCTGCGGATAATTGTAACATTGCTTGGCGCTGAGTTTCAGCCTGTTTTTTCCAATCATTTAATTGTTGGTCGAGGTAGCTGCGTTCGCCTGCGATTTTTCCGCCTTCAGAAATAAAGCGATTGCTGGCTTCTTGTAAATATTTTTCAGCTTGTTCTAATTTGCCTTTATTGCTGCCAGTCTCCTCTGTTGCTTCTCCTTTTTCCTTGAGTAGTTTCTCAAACGTGGCTTCAATTTTATCGAGAGTAGATTTGTCTTTTGCCCCGGCTATTTCCTTACGTTTGCGACTGGCGAAAATATCTAAGTCAACGGATAGACGTTCGGCGAGTTCTAAACCTAATAGACTTTTAATTGCGCCGACGACAAAATCGGGTGGGGTTTCCATTTCTGCGAGTTCTTTAACTTGTTCGCCATCGAAGAGGAAAAGGTTAGAAATACCCAAGGGAAGTAGGGTTTCAATGTATTCGTCCCAGGTGGAGGCGATGGCTTTGTCTGGCCACCATTCATCGTGTCCGTCATAAACAAGAATACCTAATGTATCTTTGGTGTCTTGTTTTTCCCAATAGCGGACGATTTTATATTGAGTTAAACGGTCATCTAAGACGTGCTCAAAGGCTAATTCAATACGGGTTTTTTCAGTAGGTGGAGTGTGACGGTTGACGCATTGGCTGAGGAAGTCATTGTAACTTAAATTGCCGCGTGTGGAACATTGGGCTCTGTTACCATAAAGGCAGAGGCGAATGGCATCCATAAGGGTAGTTTTACCGCCACCGTTCATGCCGCCGAAGAGGATAATGGGGCGGGTTTCTTCATCTATTTGAGGGCGGAGATTGATGATTTGTTTGCCTTGGTAGGGGCCGAAGTTTTCTAGGCTGAGTTCGAGGAAAATCATAGATGTTTTCAATTATTATCTACGTTGATCTGGGTAATCTTTACCGCAGATCAACGGATATGGACGTAGATGCAGGTGGATTGTGGTTATTCGGCTGGGTTTTCGTTGATGAGATTTAAGAGGGGAAATTTCATGTCACCCCATGATAATTGTTTATTTTTGTCGCCTTTGTTTTCAATCATTTCTTTGATGTTTTTGGGATTGGTATCTGGGGATTTTTCGGGGTCTTCAATAGTGGCGATCGCCTCTCGAATTTGCTGAATTTCATGAGGATCTTCTTTAACTGTTTCGAGGGCAGTTTTTACTTGGCGTTGGTAGTGGGCATTATCGATGGCTTCTTCTTTGATTCGCGAACTGGTATCAAAGCATTTATCGATATCAAGGAAGATCCCGGTTCGGCGGGGTTTGGTGTAGTATTGGCGTTCGGTGTTGAGGAGTTTTGACATTAATTCTAAGTGCATTGTGTCGTTTTCACAGATTGTTTGAAGTACATCCCATTCGTCATTTCCTAGTAGTTTTCTTTCGTCAAAGGGGCGAGTGTCTTCAAAGGGTTCGCCAGTGACTTCTGCGTAAATTTTGGGTAGGCTATCGTCAAATTCGTGTTTTTCTTCTAGCCATATACGGCGAATTTCGCTGAGTTCTTCAGGAGTAATAAGGGTGATGTCGCGCATTTCTGAGGGGGCAGTTTGGCGAATTTGGGTTTGTGCTTGTAAGACTCGCCTTAACCAATGTTCCCGCCAAAATTTAGTATAGGGGCCAGGGATATTTTGAACAGAGGTTTTTCCTTCACCAATATTGCGTTCAAATAGTTCAACTCTGCCATAAATGCGCCGAAAGTCTCTCTTGTCATGATCGTTCTGAATATCTAGTTCGTTGCGTATATCAAGTAGAGGCTGCATCCATTCTTTTTCTTCATCATTCTGGATCATTGCCTGCATTGATTTGTCTTGGTTTACCATTGTGCAAACCCAACATCCAAATCGAGAACTACCACAACTAGGAGTAGACGTATCAACAACTAAAGGACACTCGTTATCTGTTGTTGCACCTCGGTACAAAGTAAATAAGTCTTTATTGTTACCCCCCCAAGGATTCTCCCACTGGTTCAGATAAATCCAAACTTCATCATTCCGCCAATCTTCAATAGGGCTATAAACTAGAGAATTAGGTAAGTGAGCATTAGGGCTAAGACGATCGCGTAATCTACCTGCTTCATGCTTTTTCATTGTTGCGGCTCTTTTCGTACTTTCAGCCTTGCGGGTACCTAAAACTACAATGGTTTCACCATGTCCTCTAACCATTTCTCTAATAAAGTGGTTAACAGGTTGAATTTTCATCCTTTCAGTACACCAGCGAAATCCATTGCGAGGAGACGGATAGCCTTTACCAATTAAGCATACCCAAAATGTTCCCTGAACAGAAGGATGCAATAAATGAGCTTCAATAGGCATTTTTTTCTCTTTAGATCCCGCCTTAAGTTGCTCTAATGATTTCCGTACCCAAGCCGCAACGATAGGATTTTCAACAAAAGTATCTGTTGTAATGACATGAATTGTTTTCGTGCGCTTTTCTGGTGGTAGTGCTGCAATCGCATACCACACTAACTGTAAAATAGCACTTGAATCTTTGCCAAACGATACGCCTATAATCCAAGGAATATCATCAAGACAGTATAATTCTTGGATTTCCTTGTTTAGCTTTTCTATATCTTCCACTAACTCGGCAACAGTGCGAGATGGGAATAATAAAACTTGCTGAGCTTCTGTCATAATCTAAAAGCTCCTATTGCTAAATTGAATAATTTGTGATATAATTTCCCGCACCCACTGAGAAGACATATTTTTCCTTTATATTTTGCCATAGGGCAAATAGTAGACTTGTGTTTGTAGACTTCAATAGCTATAGTAAAGTAATAAGTCTTTCTCTGCTCAAAAAAATCAAGAGTTTATATGTCTGAAAGTAACTACCCTCAGCCTGAGCCCAATTCACGACTTGATGAGTTGCTTGAGCCTTACTTCGCAAAGTATCACCGTCAGAAGTGCTATCCGGGGTTGATTTTTCAGCAGGGGAAGCGGAAAATGGTACAAATCAATGTCCCTGCGGATGAATTACCGACTCTTCTTCAAGCGAAGCCCGCTACTGGGAATGATCCTGATTCTGGAAAAAATCGCCCAGAGGTAGATGGTCATTCTGAGGAAGTTAAACAATATATTATTAAACGCTGTACAAAGAACAAACCTTGGATTTTGGGGACACTAACTGCAAATATCGCCCCAGATAAGATTGAGCTTGTAGAATTGGGCCGGGGAATTTGTCTAGTAGTAATTCGTCGGGGTGTTAAATTAGATATTACTGATGGACAACACCGAAAACGTGCTATTCACGAATTGATAGAAAGCTCTAATGGTGAATTAATTGGTGATGATTATTTTCCAATTACTTTGGTATTAGAAGAAGACTTTAACCAGTGTCAGACTGATTTTCGAGATATGGCACAGACAAGACAGCTAGATAAATCATTACTTTTGTCATTTGGTGAGTTTGAAGGTCGAGTAGGTATTACTAAAAACTTACTCGATCGAGTATCAATGTTTTATGGTAAAACAGAAAAGATTAAATACTCTCCTTCAACTAAACACAAGTTAATTTACACAACTAATTATATTGCTAAGCTCGTAAGCTGTGCCTTTGCTGATGACCTAATTGATGATCTTCAAGATTATGATGTTGAGACATCATCAGAAGTTTTAATTAGTTGCCTCAATCAGTTTTTCTCGGAATGTAGCCAGACACAGCATATTGCTGAAACCGCTGTTGAAAACTTAACTATCGAGGAAGTTGCGAAATTTAAAGAAGATTGTGTGTTGGGCAAAAGTGTTGGTGTAGAAGTTTTAGGGCGATTGCTATACTGCACTTATGACAAAAATGATGATTGTTTTGAGAATGAAAAAATCTCAAAACTTGCTAAGCTTGATTGGTCAAGAAAGAGTCATATTTGGGCAGGAAATATTGTTTTATCTAGCAATAATTCCAACAATACCTATAAGATAACAGCCAGTGCTAATGCTGTAAGAGCAGCAATTACAGCAGCTAAAACTGAACTAGGGTGGGTATAAAAAAATCAATAAAACACAAAGATGGCATAGAAACTAGACAGCCTAATCAGTTTAATTCCAACTACAAACCCAACCTCCCTTGTAAATAACCCTTCATCCAACCCAAACTAACCTTAGACTTAGAAACCCCACTTTTACAAAGAATATGACCTTGCCAATCAGGATTAGAAATCGACCAATCAACCTCTTGTAAACCCGCCAAACATTCCCGCCAATTATCAGGATAGACCTCCAATAAATCCGCCCCAATAATAGCCAGACTTGAGAGTACGAGCTCATGACAATGAACATAATCTTGCCGCACTTTCGCCGCCGTCAATCGCCCCCGCAAAACTAACTCCCACTCAGCCATCAAACCGCTAATAACCTTCCAAAAATTCGCCGCCAATTCCACCTGCTTTTCCATATCCACACCCGCATAATTAACCAATAAACTCAGAGTAGCATGAGAAATACTATTAAGTGTAAAAAGTTTATCAGATTTTGTCGATAACGTCCCCCTTTCCATCTCCGTTAAACACCGCAAAACCTCAACTCGCTGGACAACCGCCTTGACCAAATTTGCCTTAAACTCTCGGTGTTGGTAAAGAATATCTAAAGAAGCATCTATCGGTACTTGAAAGCGGTTAAAATCAGCAAACATTTGCTGCGATCGCTCTAATCCCAAATCCAAGTATAAAATCAAAGCTACCGTTTCATAACCCAACTCAGGATTTTCTTTCAATGCCATTTGATAAGCGACCCGCCGATGTTGCCCATCGTTAATAGTAAAAGTAGCATCCATTGGCACGCGCAACCTGCCAATTTTGCGGCTTTCTGCTTCATTTCCTAGAGGCTCAAAAGTAATCTTAGCATCAATGGAAGCCGCGATCGCACCTAAAGCGTAATTTCTCGGATTGTTGATAATATATTTAGCAATTTCTGGGACACGACTGCGGTTTAAGCTACGATTTGACCGCTTTTCTGGCGCTAACTCTTCCCCTTGAATCGGGAAAAGTTTTGGCAGTAAACGTACCGGACACATCGAGACATAATACTCTCGCCCCGCTTGAATTCCCCGGATAACAGGTAAGATGTATTCAAAGGAAGAAATCATGGGAAAATCAGACATAAAAATGAATGGTTGAAATCGAATTTAGAGTAACAATTTTACTGGCTGAGTTGAAAATATAAACGCCTAAAGTTGTTACTACAAGCTTTAATTCTTGCCGTTTGTAGATTATTGGTCTTGTCTGTTTCAAATCATCAATACTAAACATTTATGCTAATTCCTCGCCAAATATTGTTAGTCAAACAGAAATTTGCCTGCCAACCTCTCGAAGACTTGACAGAGTGACATAGATATGATACGTAAAGCGCGATTATTACCGTAAATATAGTATTGCACAATTTTTTTTAAAAACTTCACTTTACAAAAAAAAATATATATGTTATTTTTCTAAAATCTTATAAAATCCCCAAAAACCTTAACCATGACCAGCGCCCCCGATTCGACTGCTGACCTCGCTAGCCAAATTCTCGAACAGGAGAAGCGGGAAAGAGACGCGATCGCATTCTTACTTGACAAATACCTCGGCCGCGACGATCGCCTCCTCGTCCAAAAAACCCAAATGGGGAGCACCGAAGCCTACGTCGGTTCCGTCACCCTCGAATGGCTAGACAGCAAAGTTCGCTTCGCCGCCCAACTTCCACTTTTTCGCCAAAAATTCGACCCCCAAACTAACAACGTCATCCGCGACGAAGAAACCATCGATGAAATCCAACAAAGGCCTCTCGACTGGTCGCGCCAAGGATCTTTAGCCCAATACCTTGCGGCCCGCAAAACTCACAAATTCCCCGCCGTTTTAGTCGTTCAAAGTCTCCCTTGGGTAGACGATCCCAAAGCCCCAGAATGGGATGAAAACGGTCGCGCCCGTAAGTCTTCCGCCGACTTTTTAGCCATTGATAAAAACGAAACTGTTGGCTTTTTAAACATTAAAGATGTCTCTGTTTTTGCCCTTGATGGTCAACACCGATTAATGGGCATTCAAGGCTTAATGAGCCTGATTAAAACTGGTCGCCTTCAACCTTTTAACAAATATAAAAAACCTGTCGGTCAAGCGATTACTGTTGATGACTTAATTGAAGAATATCAAATCGATCTCACCTATTTACAAGGTCTAGCCCAAGAAAAAATCGGCATTGAATTCATTCCTGCCGTTGTCAAAGGAGAAACCCACCAAGAGGCAAGATGGAGAGTGCGATCGATCTTTGTTCACGTCAATTTAATGGCAGTAAAATTAAGCCAAGGACAACTCGCACTCCTCAATGAAGATGATGGATTTTCTATTGTTGCCCGTAAAGTTGCCGTTACCCACCCGCTATTAAAAGAAGTCGAAGGTCGCAATCCCCGCGTTAATTGGGATAGCGCAACTGTGGCTGCTAAATCAACAGTTTTAACTACATTGCAAGCATTACAAGATATGTCAGAACGCTATCTGCGGTATAAATTTCCCCACTGGAAACCCTCAGATAAAGGATTAATTGCTATGCGACCAGATGATGAGGAGTTAGAAGCCGGAATTGAAGAATTTAAGTTGTTTTTTGACGGATTAGCGAGTTTGCCGAGTTATTGTGAATTAGATAATGGGTTAGGAACGTTAGAAATGCGGCGTTTTAGCTTTGAAAAACCGGGGGGCGATGGCAATATGTTATTCCGTCCTGTCGGTCAAGTTGCCCTAGCTCAGGCATTAGGAAATTTAGTATTTAGAAAGAAATTGTCTATTAAAGAAATCTTCCACAAACTGCGGAGATATGACACTGATGGCGGGTTTAGCCACATGGATTTTCCAGAGTCACTGTGGTATGGAATTTTATACGATCCCAATAAGAAACGGGTGTTAGTTTCGGGAAAAGATTTGTCAGCAAAATTGATTGTTTATCTGTTAGGAGGAGTAACGGATGATATGGAAAAAGCCGAATTGCGGCAGGCGGTAGCAGCGGCCAGGACTGTGGAAGATCGGGCGATTAATTTTAATGGTAAGTTTGTGAAACCGAGGGAGGTTGGTTTGCCGCCGATTTTGAATTGAACTATAAATAACTCGCTGACTAGCGGTGGTTAAAATCTTCCAAAACTTCTGAAGAGATGTGAGAGTGTAGAAATAGGATTTAAATCCTATTTCTGCCATTATGTATCTATAAAAATCTCCTTAAATCAAAACTTTGCTCTGTCGATTCTTCCTTAAATCTTTCACCAATAAGCATCAATAAAAGCTGATCTAAATAATCACCAGCACCTCGTAATTCTTCTCGCAATATTTCCAAACCTCCATTAGCATATTCTTCAAAAATAGTAAGCCTCTGTTCTTCTAAGGTGGCATCATTATAGGAGAGAATTTTTGAGTCTTTAGTTTCTGCTACCGCAATTAACTTAATTATACTATCGTAACCCCTAGACACAAAAACTTCTAGCCCAATGGGCCCAGGTTCTCTTTTAGAAATTTCCTTAAGAGGTAAGCGCTTTTTCCGTTTTGACCCCAAAGCAGCGGCAAATACTATCACGTCTGCGTAAGTCTGGAAAGGGCCAGTTTTCCCCTCTGCTACTGTTAAAGCTTTGACTAAATCGGCTTTATCTTTAGCAACATTAATACGATTAGTAGTCATTGTTTAAATCAATTATTTACTGCAAATTTAACTAAAAATTTTACCTTTTAAGAGAGAGGATTGAAAATATATCCCCACTTGCCACCAGTTAAAACTCTAACATATTCAGCCGGTGAACCAGAACCATCATTTCCTCTTGGTTCTATCACCCATTCAGCGCCAACTCTCACCGCCGCTAAACCCTCAGAAAATTCCCTTGCTTCATCAAATTCTGGCGGAATAATCAATTTATTCTTATTATCTACATAACCAATTTTTTCACCTACCAATGATGGTTGGAGATTAGAATTATTAGCTACTTGAGGCTCCGTATAAGACTGGTCAACCAAATTGCCTATTTTATCGATCGCATACTCTTTGTCACCGATTATTACCTGTGCTAAACCTTTAGAAAAAGGTCTAGCATAGTCAAATTGGGGTGCGATAGCAAACAATTTACCCTTAGCAAAATACTGCGACGGGACAATAAAAGGAATGCCTAATACTTGACAGAGAGAAGCAGCCATCTCTCCTCTAGTTGCACTTTTATTCGGTTTTAGCTGCCTTGAATTCGGATAGTTAACTACTAGAAAACCATTAGTTGCGGCTGCCATCATCTTGCGAGCGTACTGTGGAACTCCCGCTCCATCGTCAAAATAATTTGTGAGGATTTCCTCAGATTTTTCAGGAACTTTTAACTTAAGTTGTGCTGCCAACGCAATAAATGCTTGTACTCTTGAAATTAGTTGTTCTGGTTGAAAAGTTTTGTCGGGATAGCCAGCTAAAAATCCTTTAGTTGAAGCATTTTGAATGTCTTTATAAGCCCAATGATTATTAGTAACATCTTTGAAAGAAATCGGGTTCTGAATTGGCTCAGCATAGTGGAAAATATTGCCCATTAACACAGCAAATTCAGCGCGAGTTAGGGGTGCATTAGGATGAAAAGTGCGATCGGGGTACCCACTGACTAAATTTTTTTGGGCTAGAGCAAGGATACACTTTTTTGACCAGTGATTTTCAATATCAGAAAACATCTGATTTCTCCTTTATTTGTGGTGATAAATTTTACTACTATGTTCAGAGTAACATAATTTTGGGGTCATAAATACCTCTTTTCTCCCATCACTTAATCTTTTTAGCGTTCACTAAACTATCTGCCTCAAAAACTGCGTAAGTACCAAACTAAAAATCATAATCTACTTCTACAATTTCCGTATATTCAAACTCATTCGGACTTTGTTTAACCAAAGGATAACGCACGCCTGCCAACTCAATCGAATCCTCTTCACACTCAGGCTTAGGAGAATTGTAAACTAAAACATATTCCCTACCTGTGCGATTACTCATTTCTTCCGCAACTTCTACCCGCCACTGAGTCTTTGTAACTAAAACTACCAATTGATTCGCCAATCTTGGCAGCGTCTTCGCAACTTTTCGCCGATACATTTCATCCA
Organism: Kamptonema sp. PCC 6506; assembly: GCF_000180455.1. NCBI lineage: Bacteria > Bacillati > Cyanobacteriota > Cyanophyceae > Oscillatoriales > Microcoleaceae > Kamptonema > Kamptonema sp. PCC 6506. The sequence goes on along the minus strand of NZ_CACA01000084.1, from coordinate 15,650 downwards.
AACTACCAAAAGGGGAATCCATTACTATCGGGAAAGTGCTGCTATCTGGCCCCATTAAAGTATTCTGTTGACTCCACTCCCGTACCCCCTCAATGATACCACCAATAAACGACAAACTCAGAATTTGATTTTCACCAGTAGAAGCTGCAACGCTAATTTCCTCACCCCCTGTATTTTCTACTAAATTGATCTCATATTTTTCATTCAGCTTAGGGAGATAGGGAGTGAAAGAAATTTGACTAAATAATTCCTGCACTCGCTTTTCTAACTGCAAACGAAACTGTTTCTCTAAACGGGATCTTACCTCAATCAATCTATCAACAGCATCTTGAGTGGCAGCAATGCGTTTCTGAGCCAAAACTTGCCGAGACTCATTCATTTGCTGCTTATCAATCTGTTTACCTAAACCTTCAATTTCACGAGTAAGATGATCTATTTCTTGCTGATTGGAACCCGTTTCGCGATTAAATTCACTAACTTTAGATTCAATTTCATCCAGGCGTTTTTGCAGCTTACTAATATCTTCATCTGGATAATTTCGCAATTTTTTATTAATGTCATCTAACTGCGTCTCAATCCGAGAAAGCTCCGTGCGATTATACTTAATATTCTCTTGCTGTCTGTCAAGTTCCTCCCACAAATCAGGAACTTGCTTCTCAAGTTCCTCCACTTGCACAATCGTGCGAATTGCTGTTTCTTCCACATCAGCAGTTCCCGCTTTATCCATCCAACCATTTACCTCAAAATGAGCGTGAGTGCCATCAATTAACTCTGCACCACAGATACAGCGCTGTCTTTTTAATAACTCCTCCACAAATTGCCGTTTAATACCCATTGGCAATTCTCCTTTCGCTCGCAAACCATCAAAAACTTGTCGAAATTCCACCGTCATATCAGCAATAAAAACAGTATATCCTCGTGTGGTAATCGCTCGTTTTAAGGCTTCTCTCGCCTGTTTTAACTGTTCTTTAATAGAGCCTGCACTAGCTTCAAGCTCAGCCCGCAATTGCTGCAATTCTCCCGCACCGCTAAGTTCCAGCAAACGGCTGTTAATTGCTTTTTTTAGCTCACCTTGGTGTGCTAACTCCTGAGCGATTTCAACTTGGCGACTTGAAAGTTTTTCCACCTCTTTTTCTAACTTTTGCTTTTCCTTTAAAGATTTCTTGGTTTGTGTATCCCCAATAACTTTCAAATCTGTTTCTAGAGACTTTTTCGCCTCTCCTAAATGTCTAATCGAGCGATTTAAAACCTCTACACCTAGCAATTCCTTAGTTGCCTCAGCAATTTCAGCTTTCTTATTAGTGCGGACAATTTGCTCAATTCTTTCACCATCAAAGAAAAAATATTGATGCAGACTTTCTGGCAAAATTCGCCCAATAATATCATCTGGTTGTTCCGACGGAAACATCCAACGACCATCATCTTGCGCTATTTGCATCAGCAATTGAGTTTTGCCATGCTCAACATTTGTATCATTTTTATAAGCGCGGCATACCCGTTTTGCTTGATAGCGTTTACCACCATGCTCAAACACAATTTCAACCCAACATTCGATAGCTTTATTCGGTTCAGCTTCATTAATTGCCCGTTTATTTACTAATTGGTCTGGAGCAGCGAAAGCAGCGCTAAATTTTTCATATAACACCCAAGTAAACGCATTCATTAGCGTTGTTTTTCCTGATCCATTGTTGCCATGAATCATTGTGGTATTCCGAGTTCCAGAGGCAAAGGTAATCTCTGGAGTTTTGCCATAAAATTGACGGAAATTATAAAGTTTAATTGAGTTTAGTTTCATTTAATTACCTCCTTGATAATTTTCAAGATGTCTTCATTAATATTGCGGGGTGGTTTCATATAAAGCTTATCTTTCTCAGCTTGCAATACCCGCTCGATGATTTGGCATACTTCTTCAGGTGCGCTGGTAATTGGTTCTTGCACGTCTCCCAAATCTACCTTAAGCTTATAAGATGAATTCTTTTCAGCTAAAATGTTCGTTGATATTGCGCTGATAAAATTGTCTTCGTATCTAAATGCCATAGTCATATTTCCTAAATGTGTCAAGTTTTACAAACTCAAAACGCTAATGGTCTATAATAAGAATAGCAGGTTTATAAGATTTTAAATATCTAACAATCCATATCGGGTTTGCAGTTGTAACAATTTAGTCCTAGCTGCTCCTGAGTTGTCTGCCAAATCCGCAAATTCTAGGAATCTCTTGAGTTCTTTTCGCAAGAGGTTACGTTCAACTTCTAGGGTTTCTCTACCCAAGTCGGGAGGTAATACTATCATGTCAAATAAAGTAGCACGTTCCTTACCGGGGTGCGGCCGTAAAATTCGCCCTCGGCGCTGGATAAATTGACGGGGATTGCTACTACTTGCTAAAATAACTGCATTGCGAATTGCGGGAATATCAACACCTTCATCCAAACAGCGAATTGCTACTAAACCCTGCAATTCTCCACTTTCAAATTGCCGCCGCAATTGCTCTCTTTCAGCTAAAGGCGTATCCGCAGTATATGTATTAATCCGATAGCCAATTTCAGAGCCTAGCACTCTAGTAACTTCTGATAATTGGCGATCGCTAATTTTGCTAGAGCTTCCTTCTACGGAACCATCTCCGCAATAAAATAATGTATGATTGGTATGTTTTCGCGTTGCCATTAATTGCCGCAATGCGGTTAATTTATTGGCGGCTGCTCCAATTAACCGCGCTCGCTGCATCAGCAATGGCTTAACATCTATATCCTCAATATCTTCTCCACCAGTTAGCAAAGCCCAGCCAATTTTTTTGGTTAATTTTTTATAGACTTGAGCTTCATATTCTGTCAGTTCTACTAAGAGGGGATAGTATAGATAGTGAACTAGAGCTCCCTGACGTATAGCATCTCCTAATGTTAATTCCGGCTGCAAAACGGGGCCAAAATAATCAAAAATAGCCTCGCTTCCCTGTTCGTCAAAGTGTCTTTGGGGAGTAGCAGAAAGAGCGAGGCGCAGTCCAATATTTCGCGGTAAACTTTGTTCTAAACGAGGTGTACCCAGGTTATGAGCTTCGTCTCCAATAATCAAAGTTTTATCTGGGAAATAGCGCAGTTGGGACTGTAAACTTTCTCCCATTAAAGTAGCATTAGTAGTAATCGCCGCGAGAAAAGGTTGGGAACCAGAATGCACGTTATACAAACCCGCAGCTAGTTGACTTTGCCAACTGCGGGCATTTTCAAAAGTTAAAATCGGTTGGATTCCAAATTTCTCGCATTCCCGCGCCCATTGTGCGACTAAGTGACAATAGGGGCAAATAACAATGAGACCTTGTAAACCGATTTTTTGATATAGTTCAGAAGCGATGGCTAGTGCTGTAATTGTCTTACCACTTCCTGTGGCCATTTTGAGCGTACCGCGCCCATTATTGGCAAACCAATTAGCGATAGCTTGCTGTTGATATTGCCGCAGTTGGAGAGATGGCGGTATCCGGGGAAACCCCACTTGCGGCTGATGTCCAAGAGTTTGATTCACTGTTAATCCAGTCAGATGCAAGATTCCCTAAAATTTGACTATATCAAATAATTTTAGCTCAATCTCACTAAAATATTACACTTCTATATAATTTTTTAGTAAAAATTGTAACTGATTGGAAACTTCATTACTGGCAATGTCGAATTAAATACTTGCATCTTTCTTCAATCGTTTTATCAACCGCTGAATCAAAAGTTGCACCGCTAACCCCATCAAACCCAGAGCTGCCAAGGCGAAAATGCCTGTTCCTAGTGCAGCCATCCCTACGACTAAGGTTCGCACAGCAGAGGCGATTTTAATCACCGTGATATTGTCAGAATGAGTTGGTTTGTTAGCAAATGTCTGGGCAATTGATGCCGTTAATAAATAGAGACCAGATGCGAATGCACCAGCAATCATCGAACCAGTAATGCACCGCAAAATACTTGTTTCTTCCGCAGAATTAGGCGGTTGAGAATTGGGAGTTGGATTAGTTAGATTAGTCATAGTTTAATCAGATGCAATGCGAATGCCAGTATTACTAAATTTTGCCACCCACAGGTCTAAATCGGGAGATGCGATCGCACTTTTTACCCGCTCTTTAACCTGTTCTGCTTCTGCCAGAGACTCCGTTAAAGCAAACACCGTAGGCCCCGAACCAGACATCATCGTTCCCACAACCCCTAGTGACTGAAAAACCTCTCGCAGTTGCAATACTTGAGGATATACAGGCAAGGCTACTTTCTCTAAATCATTGTGCAATAATTGCCCAATTTTTGCTGCATCTTTGTGGGCGATCGCGGCTACCATCTGCCCAGAATGTACCCGTTGTCGGCGACATTCTACATCATCCGGCGCACAATAAGAACTGCTGAATTGTTGCCGATAAGTTTGATAGGCCCAGGCCGTAGAAATCGATAAATTGCGATATTTTGCCAGCACAACATAGAGATTATCTAAATCCGGCAAGGGTGAAAGTTCTTCACCTCTACCTGTTGCTAAAGCAGTACCACCAGCAATGCAAAAAGGGATATCCGAACCCAATTGAGAACCCAATTCTTGCAATTCTGAGTGCGTAAGTCCGAGTTGCCACATCAAATCCATCCCCACTAAAACAGCGGCCGCATCTGCCGATCCGCCAGCCAAACCTGCTGCTACAGGAATGTGTTTGTGAATCACAATTTCCACGCCGCCGTAGCGAGCAAAAGCAGTGGGAAATTGCCTAGCTAGCAAGTCGGCGGCGCGGTAGGCGAGGTTATTTTTGTCAGCGGGGACTTGGGAATCGTCACAGCGGACGCGGATGGTTTCTGTACCGATGGGCCGCAAGTCGATGCGATCGGCTAAATCTATACTTTGAAGTACCATTGCCAGTTCGTGATAGCCGCCGCTAGGCGAATCACCGATGATTTCTAAGTATAGATTGATTTTTGCGGGAGCAATCAGAGAATATGAGCGCATAAGTATGGATGATTTGGGACGTAATTCCCTTGTTCTGAGCTAATTTACATCAGTCTGCGACCATAATCAATCCTTCTTCATTGCTTAACATAAAACTATGCAGAACTTCATAGGCTACTCACCGGTGTATAATTCTCTCCCCAATTCTACCTCTAAGTTGTTAGCTAAAGCTACCCATTCAGCTACACTTAGATCTTCAGCCCGACATTGAGGATTTATTTGTAATTTTTCTAGTAATTGAGCGAGTCGCTCTAACTCAATTGTTCCTTTTAAATTATTACGCAACATCTTACGCTTGCTACCAAAGCCGAGTTTAATTAAACTCTCTAAATGTACGGGGTTAATCGCTTGCGGTTCCACCATCCGGGGACGCAGCCGCACTACAGCAGAATCCACTTTGGGCGGCGGATAAAATGCCTTAGCTGGTACGTCGCAAATTAACTCGCATTCAGCTAAATATTGCACTCGCACTGACAGCGCACCGAAGGCTCTGGAACCAGGTTTAGCATACAGCCTTTCTGCAACTTCTTTTTGTACGAGCAGCACAATTAAATCAAAAGGTTTAGCTGCCGGAGCTGAGATTTTACCTAGTAGTTTTTCAATAATCGGCCCAGTTATATTATAAGGAATATTGGCAACGACTTTATTAGGATTTTGGAATTTAGGGAACGCAGCTAATTGCTCCTCTAAATCCATTGCAAGGATATCGCCTTGGACAAGTAGGAAATTGTCAACTTTACCCAGTTGCTTTGCTAATTTTTCGCATAAGTCGCGATCGATTTCCACAGCCACAACTGACTGCGCCGCAGGTAATAAGCTCCGAGTTAAAATTCCTGTACCAGGCCCAATTTCTAATACGCGATCCTGCGACAAATCAGCCGCTTTAACAATCTGATTTAAAGCTTTTTCGCTCTTGAGCCAATGTTGAGCAAATCGTTTTCGGGGTTGAGGTTCCCGCATCCTGAATTACCTAGCGCATTATGAAACTGCTATAGTTATGAATTATATACCATCGCTTCGCCATCCGCACACAAATATTTATTGTCATTGAATTCAATCTAGAATAATGCTAAACTATTTCCTAGTTGAGCGAGGTAAACAATGTCAGCCACAAGCGAACTAACACTACAAGAGTTTTTCGCTCTCCCCCCCCTTGAGGGAGATATTACCTATGAACTTATTGATGGTCAGGCTGTCCCAAAGATGTCTCCAAAATTTTCGCACTCTAAGCTTACCCGTACACTACTATATCTAATCGATTTGTGGTGTGAAGGACGCGGTGAAGTCTTGCCAGAATGGGCTATTCAATTAACTAAAAAAGGTCGAGCCTGGGTACCGACTCCTGACCTTTTATATATTTCTTATGAACGCTTACCCGCAGACTGGAATCAAGATGAAGCCTGTCCCATTCCACCAGAACTCGTGATAGAAATTATTTCACCTGGACAAACTTTTGGACAAATGGCGGCTAAAGCGAGAGATTATTTAGATGCTAAGGTATTGCGGGTTTGGGTGGTAGATAGCAAAGCTAGAAGTATTACTGTTTTTTATCCCGATGCACCACCCCAAACTTATATGGGAGATATCCTGCTAACAGATTCACTGTTTGCAGGATTGGAATTTACCCCAGAGCAGATATTTCAAAAGGCAAAAATACCACTAAATAATTAGGTAAAAAATAGTGCAAATCACAAGCCGATTAACACTCGAAGAGTTTTTGGGTCTCCCGCCAGTTGAGAGTGATATTACCTATGAACTTATTGATGGTCAGGCTGTACCAAAGATGTCTCCAAAAAAATTTCACTCCAAGCTCACCCGTACATTCCTTAATCTAATTGAAAATTGGTCTGATGGACGGGGAGAAGTATGTCCAGAATTAGCTGTCACTTTAAGTAAAAAAGGGCGAGATTGGGCACCAATACCAGACCTTTTATATATTTCTAATGAAAGCTTACCAGATGACTGGGATCAAGATGGAGCTTGTTCTGTTCCACCAGAACTCGTGATAGAAATTATTTCACCTGGACAAACTTTTGGACAAATGGCGGCTAAAGCAAGAGATTATTTAGATGCTAATGTATTGCGGGTTTGGGTGGTAGATAGCAAAGCTAGAAGTATTACTGTTTTTTATCCCGATGCACCACCACAGACTTATATGGGAGATACACTGCTAACAGATTCACTGTTTGCAGGACTAGAATTTACCGCAGAGCAGATATTTCAAAAGGCAAAAATACCACTAAATAATAACTAAAAAATCACAATCAGGCATTATTTTATCACAGAAAATACTGCCTGATTGCTAAGGGCAAATGCCGATTCACTCCACAATTATTTTTGCTCTAGTGTTTAGGAAATCAGCAAGCTATGTATATTTTTGTTAAAAAATGGAATTAGTTAGGCCAAGTTTTGACAGAATTGTATTTATCTTCACCAGTCTCTAAAGGAGATTACCCTGTGAAATATAAAATTCGTTATAAACCATCCTTTGCAGCTATTTTCATCACCCTAGACCCCGGAGAAAGTATCACCGCCGAGGCGGGGGCTATGACTAGCATGGATGGAAAACTATCTATAAAAACTGAATTTTCAGGCGGCTTCTTCTCTGGCTTACTCAAAAAGTTTTTTGGCGGCGAATCTCTGTTTGTCAATAAGTTCATCAATGAAACGCAAGAACCCCTACAAGTCATCTTAACTCAACCTACTATTGGCGATATAGAAGCCATAGAATTAAAAAGCGATCGCGAGATATATTTTCAATCTGGTGCTTATATTGCCCATACTAAAGGATTAAATATCGGTGTCGGCTGGGCGGGTTTTTCTAGTTGGTTTGCTGGCGAAGGATTGTTCAAGTTAAAAGTTAGTAGTAAAAACAAAGGTCTGGTTTTCTTCGGCGCTTATGGTGGCATTACGAATAAAAAAATTACAGGTGAATTTGTGGTTGATAGCGGTCATTTAGTCGCCTACGAACCAGGGATTAAAATGAGCGTTACTTTGGCTGGAGGCTTATTTGGTTCAGTCACATCAGGGGAAGGATTCGTTAACAAACTTTCCGGCACTGGGGATATTTATTTACAGTCTCGCAGCATAGATGGTTTAGTTAGATTTTTACGTCCAAAATTCTTTTAATTTTGCAATAGAGGCAGCAATAATGGATATCCAAATTTTGCAGCAACCTGATAGTGCAATTGCGCGTGTCACCTTCGATGCTCGCGAAGAATTAGTAGCAGAAGCAGGTGCGATGATTGCGATGAACGGTTATATTAATGTTAGCACTACTCTCCGGCAAGGTAAAGGTGGTGGCATTTTAGGCGGACTTAAACGTACGATCGCAGGAGAATCTTTATTCTTAAGCGTTTTTCGTTCTCCTACTGCTGGCTGTGAACTATTTTTAGCTCCTAAACTGCTCGGAGATATCTGCCATTATCAAGTTTCTAATGTGGGATTGGTAGTACAGGCTACTTCTTATCTAGCTAGCGGTTCTGATGTTGATATTGAGTTGGGATTTCAAGGTTTTAAATCTTTATTTTCGGGAGAATCAATTTTCTGGTTAGATATTAGCGGCAAAGGCGATTTACTCCTGAGTTCTTTTGGAGCAATTTATGAAATCCCTGTTGATGGCGAATATGTAGTAGATACTGGTCATATTGTCGCTTTTGAAAAAACCCTGAACTTTACAATTGGCAAGCCAGGTTCTAGCTGGCTAGGTGCTTTTCTAGGTGGTGAAGGATTAGTTTGTCGGTTTAAAGGAAAAGGGCGATTATTCTGTCAAACTCACAATGCGACGGCTTTTGGTCAATTAGTTGGCCCTCAGTTACCGCCTCGATAATAGAACTGTTAACTGTTAACTGTTAACTGTTAAGTGAGAATATTGGTAGAGAATTTTAGTAAGGCGATGGAGAAACAGCCATGAAAAATGAAATTGATTACACTATTGAGCATTCCCCTTCCTATGCTTCATTACGGTTAGACCTCAAGGCAAATGAAACTGTTTTTGTGGAATCGGGAGCAATGGCAGCTATGGATTCCTGTATCAAAATGAAATCCAAGGTGCAAGGGGGATTAATGAAAGGAATTGGTCGAATGTTAGGGGGTGAATCGCTATTTATCAGTGAGTTTACCGCCGAAGGAAAACCTGGGCAATTATTTGTCTCGCCAGGAGTACCCGGAGATATTCAGCATTATTATCTTAATGGTAATGGTAATAATTTAATGGTTCAATCTTCCGGGTTTGTTGCTTCTAGCCCCACTGTCACTATTGACACAAAATTTCAAGATTTTAAAGGCTTTTTTAGTGGTGAATCGCTGTTTTTAATTAAAGCTACTGGGAAAGGAGATTTTTGGTTTTCTTCCTACGGGGCAATTGTTGAAATTCCTATTGATGGCGATCATGTTGTCGATACAGGTTACATTGTCGCCTTTGAAGATACTCTCAACTATAATGTGGAAATGATGGGCGGCTTATCTTTTAAAAGTCTGAAAACGGGGATTCTAGGTGGTGAAGGATTGGTGTGTCGCTTCCAAGGTCAAGGCCGTCTGTGGGTGCAGTCGCGAAATCTGTTTCCTTTGCTTAATTTTTTGAATCCTTTCCGTCCAGTTAAAAGCAATAACTAAACCTATTTATAGATCATGCCTGATGATGAATTTAGCTCTAGAAATTCCCCAACTAGCAATCGCCAGTTATTGATAATTCTGACAATCTTTTTAGGGTTGCTTGTAGGATCGATTTGCTTTATACTATTTATAGTCGATAGCTTAGTATGGGTAATTCCTGTTAGTGCAGAACAACAGCTTGGTAAATTAATTGCTCCTGCTTACGAGCAAATAGCTAAACCTTCTCCGGCTCAAGATACGCTGAATCAACTTTTAGATCGACTAGAAACTAAGTTAACAAAAGAGCAAGCAGAAGGGCGTAATTACAGAGTTTTGTATGTGTCACAGCCGACGGTCAATGCTTTAGCAATACCGGGTGATATTGTGATTATTTATTCTGGTTTAGTTGCTGAAGCAAAATCAGAAAATGAACTGATGATGGTACTCGGCCATGAACTCGGTCATTTTGCTCACCGCGATCATTTACGAAGTTTGGGGCGGAGTTTACTTGTGCAAGTTGTACTGGCTTATTTTTTTGGGGATTTGAGCTCGCTGCAATCTACTATTTCTACTGTCTCCACTGCTCAATTTTCTCAAAATCAAGAACGTCAAGCTGATGAATTTGGCTTGTCTCTTTTGCAAGCTACTTATAATCATGTGGGGGGAGCAACTGACTTTTTTGAGCGCATGAGTGAGAAACAGGGTGGGGATATTATACCTTTTTTAGCTACTCATCCAAATCCGCGCGATCGCGTTGCAGAATTAAAGCGTTTGATCGAGAAACGTCAGTATAAAATTGGGGAGAAATTGCCTCTGCCCTCAACGCTAAAATTGTAACGCCGCCCAGAGGGTGACATTACTGTGTTTCATCACATTTCACCAAAATGTTGTTGCAACAAATTGTGAATAAAATGATAGCGATCGTCTCCAATTTTTTGTAGCAACAATCTTTCACTGACATAATTTAAGAAACGCCGATAATTCCAGGGAATATACCCGTATCGGCAAAGCACTACTCGCACCATAAAATTTTCAATAGCAGGTATTTTGATAAATAAACCGCTAATGCAGGCAGCAATTATCCCAAAAATTATTCCCGAACTTAACTCGAAGATTGTCGCAACAATTGCTCCTACGATACCCGCAGTTAAACTTAAAATTAACCCAGTAATTACTATGACTCCAATCAGACATATTTGCTGTTGCTGTTCTGTTTGCAACCAACTAGATGTAATTTTTGCCACAGAAAATTCTGTCAAATTCTCTGTTTCCAGCTTTTTAGCCAACCATACTAACCAGTACCGAATTTGTTCTGGTCGCGGTTCCTTACCTTTAGGATACCATTGCTGATTAATTTCCCGTGTCATCTGGCGGCGAATATAAGCATTTAACAAATACTGGCGCTGCGCCTCAGTAGAAGGAAGTCGTTTCCAAGATTCAATTAAAATTTCCTCATAAGCCAAAGTCAACAGACTTAATAGCAACGGTGTTTTGGCTAACTTCAACAATTCAGGTTCCCGTTCAATATTGTACCATAGCTCTCGACTTCTAGCAGCTATTAAATACTCGCGAATTTGAGTTTGGGTCAGCGGTTTTAACAAAATTGCTGCTTGCAATCGGAATCTATTTTGGCACTTTTTGTAAGATTCAAAACTGCTACATATAACTAGATGATTAGGTTGAAAATCTTCAATAAATTTATTTATACTCTGAATTAAATTTTCATGTCGCTCACCTTCAATTTCATCTAATCCATCTAATAATGGCAATAATTGCTGTTGAGCAAGCCACTGTTGACTAATATTAACGGGAATGTTATACTTAAGGTGAATTTGCTCGATTACCCAATCCGCGATCGCCCGAGAATCATCTTTCCGCGAAGCCAAGTTCAACAGCACCGGACAGGGCAAATTTGCATCATTTTCCGCCCTATTCACCAGTTTCGCTGCTAGTTCCCGCAAAGTTGTCGTTTTGCCCGCCCCAACTGCCCCCAAAATCACCAATTTCCCACCCATACGGTCGAAAAGTTGCATAATTCCTGCCTTTTGCGGCACCTGAACGCTGGGGCGGCTGCCGATTTTCAGATCGATGTCCCACGATCGCCTAAACTGCTGCGGCGGCTTGTCTGCGTGTAAATTAACCAACACAGCTTTGTGCAAGGACTGCGATCGCCCCGCTTTCACTTCCCGCTTTACTTCGTCTAGTAACTTCTCGCGAGATGATTTTTCTCTAAGAGGACTCAATCTTAACATTTTACTTATTTGATTTTACCTTTGTTGGACATCATCTCTTGCCATCTCTCAGTAAAATTATTCACTTAATAGACTCCACCAATAACTAACGTCTTGATTGTGGTAATTTTCAATGTTAAACTTTAATAAAAAGTCCTGAAAAGTTAGCCAAACCTCTGTAACTTTTAAAACAAATAAAAGGCTTTAAAGCCGAAATTTGCAACAAAAATTATTAGTCTTCATAAAGAGGTATAAGTTATGTCCTTCAAACCTAGCCAATTCATCATAGCAGGCTTAGCTGGAGTTGCCACCGCCCTTGGTGTCACCGTTGCCACGATTCAGTCCCAATCGAGTTTCACTGACTCTGAATTACCACCCCAACCCTCTAATCCTCCCGTTCTATCATCCCCAGTACCAAACCCGCAAGCGGATATCAATCCAGTATCGCCAGTGGCGGACACCCCAGTATCCCCCAAACCTCAGCCAGCCGCCTCCCCGCCTACCACTCCTAAACCTCAGCCAATAGTGGTCTCCCCGCCAGATTCGGGGTGTAAAATTAGTATGGCCTTAGTAGCTGACCCCAACCCTCCGCTAAATGTGCGCGATCGCCCACAGGTAAGCGAGAGCAAAATAGTCGGTACGCTCAGAAATAATAGCTTTGTTTCTGTCGCTGATGAACAAAATGGTTGGTTGCAAATTAGCGATCCGATCGCGGGTTGGATTGCCAAAAATCGTACAAAAAGTAGTTGTCCAAATGTCAAGCAGAGAATTAGTTTTGTTGCGGGAGGAAGTGAGGCAATAGTCCAAGGTAAAATCATCGGCGGTGGTAGCCATTCTTACCTAATTAATGCTACCAAAGGTCAGACGATGATACTCACTAATCATCAACAAGTTTTACCATTAATTTTAACACCAGATGGTAAAATTTTAGGCGGAGCTAGCGATGTAGAAGGTAAAACAGAGTGGACAGGAAAAATCCCAGCTACGGGCGACTACACTTTACAACTTGACTCGAATTTCAAGGGATATGATTATGATTTTTCTGTTGAATTACACTAAACATGAATGTTTCTGATTGCCTCTGGAATGCTCCCATTGCAGAACTGACATTATCTAGTAATGACATCCATATTTGGTATGCTGCTCTCGATTTACCTCCTGAGCAACTTGAGATATTTTCTCTAACACTATCTAGTGACGAGAAAATTAGAGCAGAGCGATTTCACTTTGAGGAACATAGACAATTTTTCATCGCTTCTCGCGGAATTTTAAGAGCAATTTTAAGCCGCTACTCAGAGATAGCTCCAGAGCAAATACAGTTTAATTATGGAAGTCGAGGCAAACCAGAAATAGCAGAAAGTTGTGGAGTTAAAAAACTCAAATTTAACTTATCTCACTCTGGTAAAGTTGCCTTGTATGCCATTACCCGCGATCGCGAAATTGGCATTGATATCGAAAAAATTCATCCGATTGCCGATGCCGAACAAATTGCTCAACGCTTCTTTTCAGCCAAAGAATATGCGTGGCTGAGCGAACTTTCTCCCTCAGAAAAACCAGAAGCATTCTTTGAATTATGGACTTGTAAAGAAGCTTATCTAAAAGCAATAGGAGAAGGATTAGCCTTTGGTTTAGATCGGTTTGAAATCTTATTTTCCCCAAACAAACCTCCTGAAATATTAACCATTCAGGGCAATTATCAAGCAGCAAAACCTTGGTTTTTGCAGCAGTTAACTCCTGTTTTAGGATATATCGGAGCTGTGGCTGTAAAAGCAGATAATCCTTGCTTTACTTACTGGCAATGGTCAGAGAATTATATCTTAAGCTGAAAACAGCCAGGGGTTTTAACCCCTGGCTAATAACTAAAGTCCTCGCTCAGAGGACTAATGAATTTTAGGACTTATGCAAAAAACGGTAAACAGTTAACCATTTACCGATTCCTTTTTTATCTTTCCTAAACGATAAGCAATCAGAGGGCTGTTGCGAATGTCTGCTTCCAAACTAGCAATTAATTCATCTAATTCTAAAAAATTACTGTCAATTCGCTTGCAGAGGGATCGCATTTTTTCGACAGAACGCGCCCTGGCTTCTTCGTCAGGAATTTTCACTTCATTAGTCATAGCAAGTTCCAGTTTCTCTTAACTTCTTCAATACTAGCTCGCATCGCCTCAGCATTCACTTGAACTTCTGAGATTGTCCTAGCTAGTAATTCTAGGTTAGCACTGTTCGCCCTCGGTTGAGAATCAAATATCCGTCGCAACACCGTAGAAAAACGCGAGTAGTAACCATCAGCACGTTCTCTAATATTTTGGAGTTCCCCTAATTCGGGCAGCGTTGCCTCTGTTTCGCCTACTCGTTCAAAAAGTGCTAATTCTGCTGCTCCGGCTTCATCCATCAACACTAGCATTTGTCGTTGTAAGCTAAAAACTCTTGTAACTATCTCCTCTGGTAAATTAGCCATTTTTTGAATTGAAAAACCTTACCTTATGATTTTTACTCATCTTAATTAATGGTCTAGAAATTCAATTAATAAAGATTCCTTTACGTAGTTATTTCTAATTTTATCGCACTTTGGTTAACTGTCAACAGTTAACTGCAATTTCTGAGATATTCTCGAAAAACAGGAGATAAATTAAACACAACTTTCTCTTCTTCCATTCTTTTGAGTAAACAGCGTCTTATAGTTCTAATTTAGCTTAAGCGCGATCGCTTTCAAGTAATTGACTATTTTTCCTAGATTGAGTGAACTTCATACAACCAACCTCCTGCCTTCTACCTTCTACCTACGGTTTTGGCCAAGACTACCCACAGGGTAAAGCCCGTTGCGAGGAACGAAGCCATCTCTCAAAACTCAAAACTCTCAACAACATTGCTTCACAAGACTCCTAATGACACAATGGTACTAATCCAAGTCCTATTAGAGTAAAAACGTGCAGCTCAAACAGGTAATCATCGCCCACAAAGCTAGAGATGCCCAAAGCCAGCAGTGGGCCGAACAGTGTGCGAGGCAATTGGAAAGTAGGGGTTGTCACGTTTTGATGGGGCCATCCGGCGCGAAGGATAACCCCTACCCAGTATTTTTGGCTTCTAGCACGGGAAAGATCGACCTAGCAGTAGTGCTCGGCGGTGATGGTACGGCTTTGGCTGCGGCTAGACATCTTGCTCCCGATAACATCCCCATTTTAGCGGTGAATGTGGGCGGACATTTGGGGTTTTTAACTGAATCTTTTGAAGATTTTAAGGACAGTGAAAAGGTTTGGGATCGGTTGTTGCAAGATCGCTATGCTGTACAGAAGCGGATGATGTTACAGGCGGCCGTATTTGAGGGCGATCGCACTAACATGGAACCAGTAAGCGATCGCTTCCTCGCCCTCAATGAAATGTGCGTCAAGCCAGCCTCCGCTGACAGAATGCCGACTTCTATCCTCGAAATGGAGGTAGACGGCGAAGTAGTCGATCAATATCAAGGAGACGGTTTAATAGTCGCTACTCCTACAGGTTCGACTTGCTACACGGCTTCTGCCAATGGCCCCATCCTACACCCCGGAATGGAAGCGATCGCAGTTACTCCGATTTGCCCTTTAAGCCTCTCCAGTCGCCCAATTCTTCTGCCTTCCGGCTCCGTAGTTAGCATCTGGCCACTAGCCGACTACGATCTAACTACTAAGCTCTGGATGGATGGCGTTATGGCTACTGCCATCTGGCCAGGACATCGCGTAGACGTGCGGATGGCAGACTGTAATGCAAAATTTATCATTTTGCGCGAAAACTATTCTTATTACCGCACCTTAAGAGAAAAACTTCAGTGGGCCGGAGCCAGAATTCCTTACACCAATAATCATCGCAATTAATATTAATTGTTAATTGTTAACTGTTAACTGT
>NZ_CACA01000085.1:0-5581 GCF_000180455.1 Kamptonema sp. PCC 6506 | reverse complement strand
AATGAGTTTTCTTAGTCCTCTTCAGAGGACTCGATCTTTGAGACAGGGGTTTTAACCCCTGTCGGAGTGAGGGTTTGACGTTAAGTTGAAACACCTTGGGCGAAAGCCTAAGTCCATACCGTACTTATGAGTTAAAAGTTGCGTAAATGCTATATTTTTCACGCCTTAGTATTAATTTCGATGCCAAATAGTTGTACCATCCTTCTGATCGATTAAAGTAATACCTCGATCTTTAAGTTCATTACGAATGCGATCGCCCTCAGCAAAATTCTTAGCTTTCCTTGCTGCTAATCGCTGCTGAATTAAAATCTCAATATCCTTATCGGTTAATCCTGATTGATCAGCAGAAAGAGTCGCACTCGCCGGAACAAGATTAGTAAGTCCTAAAACATGGAGCAAACTAACCAGTGTATGCCACTTTTGTTGTATAACTTCCCCTGGCGTTTCTATTTTTCCCCCATGAATCAAAATATTGCGATCGCGCCGTAATTCCTTCGCCAATTCAAACACAACCGCTAAAGCATTAGGAGTATTAAAATCATCATCCATAGCCGATTGAAATTGCTGCACAGCCTCCTTATCTTCTAGGGCTAATTTCCAACCAAACTGGGAACCGTATTCATGCCCAAAAAGAAACCCTTCATTAATAGTATTCCAACCATTTTGAGCAGATGCGATCGCATCATCCGTAAAATCAATCGGTTTGCGATAATGAGCCGTCAACACAAACAACCGCACCACCATCGGGTCAGTGGGTTTATCCAACAACTCCCGAATTGTAATAAAATTCCCCAAAGACTTCGACATCTTCTCGCCATTCACCTTTACCATGCCATTATGCAACCAATAAGTTGCTAACGGCTGGCCAGTCACCGCTTCCGATTGGGCAATTTCATTCTCATGGTGAGGAAAAATTAAATCAGAGCCGCCGCCGTGAATATCAATGCGATCGCCAAAACTTTGACGTACCATTGCTGAGCACTCTATGTGCCACCCAGGGCGGCCCGAACCCCAAGGCGAATCCCATGCCGGTTCCCCAGATTTAGCCCCCTTCCACAACGCAAAATCAAAGGGATCTTTCTTTTTTTGAGCCTCTGCGTCCTCCGATTCTACCCTACCGCTAGCGCCAGCTTGCATCTCATCAAACTTGCGGCCCGAAAGCTTTCCATACTCAGAAAATTGCCGGACTTTATAGTAAACATCGCCTCCCGACGCATAAGCATAACCCTTACTTTCTAACTCGTGAATCAGCCGTTTAATGCCATCCATCGTATGAGTTGCGCGGGGATACTCATCCGCCTCCAAGACATTTAAACGCTTCATATCCTCAAAATAAGTCTGAGTGTAGCGTTCCGCTACTTCCTCCATTGAAGATCCCTCTTTTCGGGCGCGATTAAGGATTTTGTCGTCAATATCAGTAAAATTCTGGACGTAGCGCACCTCATAGCCCCGCCACGTCAAATATCGGCGCACGACATCCCAAGCAATATAAGAACGCGCATGACCCAGATGGCAGTTATCGTAGACTGTCACGCCGCAGCAATACATCCGCACTTTTCCCGGTTCTATGGTTTCTAAGGGTTCTACCCGACGAGTCAAGCTGTTGTATAGTTTTGGGCTCATGGCTGGTGTTGATTAATCTACTGCAAGCGTAGAGTGCTTTATCCATACTAAGACCTAACGCCCCTGTCCCGGCAGAAGATACCGCCTAGAAGGCGGCATTACAGGGTTTATGTCATGGAATCATGACATAGGGTTTGATGGCGATCCCCAATTACGAGCAAATGTCAGGAAACCATGACATAACGATCCCCAGTTCCTTGTAAATACGTATATGTACTCATAATCAGGCTCAAAACCCCCTTGACCGAATCAGAATTTTTCTGCAACATATAGGACAAAAGCGATCCCCGCGATCCCAAAGAAATGCTTTCATTAGCATTTTGACTACTTAGATAGCGGTTAATGTGGCGAGCCACAAGCGTGAGGAGCAGCCTCAACCATTGTCGAAGAGTCCATCTTGTCTAGCAGGAATCATGGGAAACGCTTTCGTTCGCCAGGATGAAGCGTAAGGGAGCCAAAAAATTAAAGCCCCGGATTGAGAAGGGGACTTAAAAGACGAACAAGAGGCAAGGCTTTCAAGGTGGGAGCGATCGCCAGCTAGGACTTAATATCCAGTCCTAATAGCTTTTAACTCCCAAGGCGCAAACATCTAAGTGTTTCCCAAAACCTAACTTGCCGTCGTAATTACTGGAGAACAGACTCATGGCCAAAGAACGCCCACCTTTAGAAGACATGACTTTGCGGCAACTGCGTAGAGTTGCCAGTGAATATGGAGTCTCTCGCTATAGCCGGATGCGTAAATCGCAACTTCTGGGTTCAATCCAGGAAATTCAACGCACCAAATTTTCATATAGTCCATCTACTACACTAGAGGCACAAGAAACAGTGGAAGCAGCAAAATTTGAACTAGGTCAAGAAGATCGTACTGGCGGCTCTCTGTCATCTGTCGATGAGGGTTTGGCAGATTTGCCCGATGGATATGGCGAAAGCCGGATTGTGTTGATGCCCCGCGATCCTGAATGGGCTTACACTTACTGGGATATTCCCAACAGTCACAAAGAAGAACTGCGTCGCCAAGGTGGCCAACAAATCGCCCTCCGGCTTTACGATGTCACCGACGTTAATCTCGAATATCAAAGTCCTCACAATATTCAAGAATATCCCTGCGATGAATTAGCCCGCGAGTGGTACGTGCCGATCCCTGTGAGCGATCGCGACTACGTAATCGATATCGGCTACCGTTGCGCCGATGGCCGCTGGATCGTTCTTGCCCGTTCCGCCGAAGTCCGCGTTCCCCCCGTCTACCCTAGCGACTGGATTGAAGATCAATTCATCACCGTAGGTTGGGAAGAAGATTTACGCGGTAAAACCTTCTTGGAACTGGTTCCCCCCAGCAAGAAAGTGGCACCTGCCAGTGCTGGCAACCCCATCTACGAACAAATCTTTGGCATGGCCGAATCTGCCGAAGCAATGCGGGTAGCCGGTTCCGTCTTCGGTTCGATGCAGCACGTCGCTGGTTCCATTCAGCAAGTCGCCATCCACGAACAAGCTTTGAGTTCCTATGTCTTCCCCTCCGGTGTGGGTATGTGGGCAGTTCCCACCACCTCCGGGCTAACGATGTCTGGGGTTGGTCTAACGATGTCTGGAGTAGGCTTTGGTGCTTCCATGCCTCCAGCCAAGCCTCGCAAGTTCTGGTTAGTTGCTGACGCTGAATTGATTGTTTATGGTGCTACTGAACCCGATGCTACGGTTTACATCGGCGGACAACCGATCAAACTGAATCCCGATGGCACTTTCCGCTATCAGATGTCTTTCCAAGACGGCTTGATTGACTATCCGATTTTCGCAGTCGCAGCAGATGGCGAACAAAACCGCGCTATCCACATGAAGTTTACCCGCGAAACCCCCGATCGTCGTACCAATACTAAAGAGGAAGCTGTTCTAGAATGGCTTGGTTAAGGGCCTTTGCAGGCTTTGGGAGTAGCTATGCCTATGGCAAGCTACGGTAACACATCCATCTGTGCCAATTTTTTAACCAGCACAAGGTTCAGTTTGGACAGCAACTCATTTGTTACCGTTAAGTTCAGACAACAACCCATAACACCCCCTATACACCGTTCTCCTCTTCTTTAGGAGCGGTGTTTTTTGTATAGGACTTACGCATGGGACTCCAGAAACCGGGTTTTTGAGAGAATCTGTGGTCACAACGAAGTATAGCAACCGCCAGGGCGGTTAGGGGCTAGGGGCTAGGGGCTAGGGGCTAGGGAAAGAAGGAAAGAGAGGAAAGAGGGGAAGAGAGTCAATAGTTTGGGCCCTGAGTGAGTGTCTTAACCGTTGTGGCGGTTGCTATATTTTCGTAAAAAACCCGGTTTCTTTGGTTGGGTGCGTAAGTCCTGTTGTGGTCAGAGGGCGATCGAGAATGTCTTATGTAGAAATTGCTTAAATTAAATAAATTAATACTTTCTTGAATTTTTATTGCAAAGCCTAATTTATCTTCACCAAAAAATTGAAAATCGAGTTAAGAGAGAGGAGGCGATCGCAATGGGAAGCCTAGACAATGGCGCGATCGCAGCACCCATTCCCTAAGATAGAAGACTTCTAGTCAAACTAGGCATTCATTCTCAGCCTTAATTCCTGGATCGAAAATGATAAATAGTAAACCTTTAGTTCAATTTCTTAGAAGCGTAACCCCAAAAGTCAAAATAAAAAATTTTTCGTTTTTACATTTATCCTTTGTGTGGCGAAGGACACGACTTTACTGGCTGGGATTATTTGCTAGCATCATCTTAGGTATCTTATTTTTATTTATTCAACCCGCACTTACTCAGCAACCAACAGTTTTGACGATGCTCATGCAAGGTCAAGACCTCCTTAACTGGAGGCCTTTTGTCGAAGAATTTGAACAGAAAAATCCAGATATTCGCATCAACTTAGTAGAAGGGCCATTTGATAGTAATCTCATAGAAAATCTTTACACCTCTGCCTTCTTGTTAGGAGACTCGCCTTACGACATTATCAATATGGATATTGTCTGGGTTCCCAAGTTTGCAGCGGCAGGTTGGATAATGGATCTTAGTAATAAAATTTCCTCAGAACAACTATCAAAATTTGTCCCCGGTAACGTTGAAGGCGGACGCTACAACGGCAAACTTTACCGCATTCCTCACGCCTCCGATGCGGGAATGCTCTACTACCGTAAAGATATTTTAGAACAAGCTGGAGTCGAACCGCCCGAAACTTTTGAACAAATGGTAAATATTTCTCAAAACTTGCAGAAACAGGGAAAAGCAACTTGGGGTTATCTCTGGCAAGGCAAACAATATGAAGGAGTATCGGCCATGTTTGTAGAGGTATTAGAAGGTTTTGGTGGCTTCTGGGCAAACCCTCAAACCTTTGAAATTGGACTGGATAAACCAGAGGCAATCAAAGCAGTTGAATTTCTTAAAAGTACAATTGCTAGCGGCATTTCACCTCCGGGAGTTACGACTTACGGGGAAGAAGAAACTCGCATTTTGTTTCAAAATGGTCAAACAATTTTCTTAAGGAATTGGCCCTATGTTTGGAAACTGGCTAATGTCGAAGGCTCGAAGATTAAAGGTAAAATTGCGATTAAGCCTATGCTACACGCCGCTGGTAAAAAGGGCGGTTCCTGCTTAGGGGGATGGGGTTGGGGTATTTCCAAAACTTCGCGTCATCCAGAGGCAGCTTGGCGAACAATTCAGTATCTCACCAGCGAGGAAACGCAGAGAAAGTTTATTTTGCAAACCGGGTTTGTTCCTAGTTATAAATCGCTTTTTACTGACCGAGAAGTTGTTGCTCTGTATCCCCATTACCCAGAATTATTAAAGGTAGTAGAACAGTCAGCTTTGCGTCCTCCCTTGGCTCAATATGCTCAAGCTTCGGATATTTTGCAGCGTTATCTGAGTGCGGCTTTTACTGGGCGGATGAGTTCCGAAAAAGCAATGAAAGCAGCAGCAAGTGAAACCCGTAATTTGCTGGGAAGTTTTAAATCTTCTTA
>NZ_CACA01000086.1:0-1267 GCF_000180455.1 Kamptonema sp. PCC 6506 | reverse complement strand
TGACGGGGTGACAACCCCGTCAAAAGCCTTACCTATAGCGCTTTGAGACGTTTTGTGGTAAAAAAAAATGGGCGATCGTTCTCAACAACCCCCAGAATAATTAAATGCTTCCTTTATTTTACCAAAATTGCTTGTCAAGTCAACTCAAAAAAACTGAATACTTAACTCTTGCAATTGTTGTCTGCCTTTTACAAATACACAAACAGGTCAGTATTGAGAGACTAGCTACTGTTTGGTCATATCCTGTACTCTTTGAGAGTCGGAGGCGCAATCTTCAAAGATTTTTTAAGTTGCCAGTCTTGCGAATTGAAACCATCTGGTTTCCCTTGGTGAAATACATCTTGAACACGGCTTTTAAAAATCAGTCTGTGTTGATGCTAGCTATCGACCGCACTCAATGGCGACACAATAATTTATTTTTTATTAGTCTAATTTGGTCGCAAAGGGCTATTCCTTTATACTGGGAAATACTCCCCAAAAGAGGCAGTACGAATATTCAAGAACAACAAAATTTAATTACACCTGTTTTGGTCTTGCTACAAGATTATCAAATAATTATTCTAGGAGACAGAGAATTTGGTTCTGTCAAGCTGGCGCAATGGCTCTATGACGTAGGTGTCAAGTTTGTATTAAGAGTTAAACAAGAACGATACATACAATCTGAAAAAGAAGAATATCAACGTCTAAGCGAGTTAGGACTAATACCAGGGACAGGCTTTTATAGAAGCGGGGTTAAAGTTACTAAGCAAAAAGGTTTTGGCAAATTTGATGTGGCAGGTTATTGGAAAAGAAAATACAAAACTAACGGGGCTTCTGAAGGTTGGTTTCTGCTGACCAATGTAGGTAGTTTAAAATTGGCGATCGCGAGTTTTAAATGTCGGAGTGGAATAGAGGCTATGTTTAAAGACTGTAAGACAGGAGGCTATAATTTGGAAAATAGTCATGCCTGTTATGACCGCTTAAAGTCTTTAATTTTATTAATCGCGATCGCATACACTTGTGCAATTATTCAAGGTCATACAATCAAACAGATGGGGATTCAAAAATATGTGGGTCGGGTGCAGGAATTAGGGCGATCGATACGTCGTCATAGCAACTTTTGGATAGGTTTATATGGTGAATGTTGGGTGACAGGAAGTGAAGTTTGCCAAGATTTAGTAACTGAATTAATGAGGATTAGAAGTAATAAGCGACCATTTTTCAAGAAGGGGATAAGGGCTAGAACCTTGATTCTATCTACTCTTTGACGGGGTTGTCACCCCGTCAG
>NZ_CACA01000087.1:0-9926 GCF_000180455.1 Kamptonema sp. PCC 6506 | reverse complement strand
TCCCTATTCTCCACAGATTTTACTGACCCTGAAGTAGGGGTTGATTTGCAACTGATTCAAGTCCTTGAGACTGCAATAATTGCACCCATTCAGTTGCTAAAGCTGAATCATTAGGGGTCTTAAGACGCAGTTCAGCTAACGTAGTAAGAGTTTCATACCACAGCCCATTTTTAGCATAAACTCCTAACCTTGCACGAGGATCGGGATTAGACAAATCGCTTTTGAGAGCTGGCTGAGGTGTGATTCGCTCTACCCATCCCTTCACCACTAAATCTGCCGAACGATCGTTTGGATCGCAAACCATAGAAAAAGACCAGACATATCGCTTGCCAATCTCAAGAGGCTTACGACTGCCACTAGCAGGTGGTAAAGTCACGCTCACAACACCAGCTTTATTGGGTTTAAAAGCAGTCTCATAAACCACATCATCCTCATTTTCAGTTAGTAGAGTAAACTCAACTTTTGCGGAAGTTTGAGGAATATATACAAAAAAAGATGGGGACTCTTCTACGGTTAACCCAATATTGCTTACAGGTACTAAAGGGGTAATAGATAAACCGGCAGGACAGGCCCCCGTTCCCCGATGTGTCCCCCCTTGTCTGTTACCAGGTGCAGTGACATCAGGGGGTTGGAAATTAACTTGACTCAAAAGCAATGGCTCTGACTGAGCGTTTGCTACATTAGGAAAGCTAGCGATCGCGGTCATTCCTAAAGATAAAACCGCTGAAATTGTTGCTAAATGCAGAAAATGTTTCATTTTTTGGGGCCTTTGAATATAAAATGCAAAAATTGACAGAGATTATTCTGCACTTGCGGTGCTGTCAAGGTTCAACCAACCTGCACAGTGCAGATTTCAATTTTACTTCCTGCTTCAGACCAGGAAGAAAAAACACATCAATCGATTTGTCAGCAACCAACATAGGTAGTGTAAAAGTTAGCTAACACCCTTATACGAGATAGCCTCTTTCACACTGATTGCTACCTTGTTTGTCGATGTCGTAGTACATTAGCCAAAAGCTGACTAAACTAAAATGTTATAGACAATTATAGCTAGTATAGCTAGGCTTCTGACTACTTATTCTTACTCCACAGGCAATCGCCAGAGAGCTTCCGGTTCTTTACCCAATTTCATAGAGCCAAGGCTTCAGGCCTCCTTCCGTCTATCCCCTCCCCTCAAACTACTAGGGAAACCCTATCTAAAAACAGGGCATGAGGATATTGAATTCAAAGGCGGACGAGCTTTGTGATAGACTTGCCTTACGGCGGCAGCCGGATTTGTCACCCCGGCTGTCAGGGAGCAACAGGTTTGTAGACATTACCTGTCTCCCAGAGCGATCGCAAGTATCGAACCGCTACTACTAGCGACATTTTTTGCACCTAAACCGATCAATAGCATTAATTAACCAAACCAGCAATAGTCAAGATCGGCAATGATACCTCTAAAAAAAGTCTGTTACACTCAGGTGCAACTTCTCAAACCACAGCTTGCGACATTACCTAAACTTTTATTTTGAGGTCAAATATCAAACTCTGATATCCCCTCATTAAGCGCGGTACTACGCAATAGGAATTACAGAATGGAGCGCGATGATTGATAAATTCTCTCAGAAAATATCCTCAGCGTTGCCAAAATTGAGCAACCTGTACAAGCCTACCCTAAACTTTGTCAAATCGGTAGCAGTTGCCAGTGTCGCCGTTACTGTTTTGTTAGTTGGGGCCCGGCAAATAGGAATGCTGGAACCGTTAGAATTAGGGGCTTTTGACCAAATGCTCCGATGGCGAAAAGACGAAGGGCCAGACCCGCGCCTGTTAATTGTCAGAATCACGGAAGGGGATATCCAAAGGCTCAAAGAATGGCCCATTTCCGATCGCAAAGTAACCAACCTATTGCAAAACCTAGAGCGCTTAGAGCCCCGCGTCATCGGTCTAGATTTACTGCGGGACGTACCTTTAGGAGATGGTCGCGCTGAATTAACTAAAGTTTTACAGCAAAGTAAACGGATAGTCGGCGTTTGCTTACTCAGCGATGGTACAGCAGAACAGCCAGGAAGTCCCCCCGCTCCGGGACTGGCAAACAGTCAAGTCGGATTTGCCGATTTAGTCGTAGATCCCGGCGGAGTGCTCCGCCGCACAGCATTTTTCATTAAACCTCCAGAACCCCCCGGAGTTGAAAAACACCTGTGCAACAATTCCTCCGTCCCGTTTTTATCATCCTTTGGATTTCAGATAGTTAACCTTTATCTAAAACAGCAGGGAATTAAGCCAGGAACATCCCCCCAAGGGAAATTAATGCTGGGTTCCACTGTTATTAACCCCTTAGAAAAGGATTCTGGCGGATACAAAAATGCCAACGTGGGGGGATATCAATTACTAATAAACTACCGTTCTGCCCGCAAAGTTGCCCAGTTTGCCAACTTTGCAGATGTCCTCGAAGGCAAGATTGACCCAAAGTTAGTTAAAGATCGGATCGTTCTCATTGGCTATGCTACAGATACAGTTAAAGATGCTTTTTATACTCCCTATAGCGCTGGTAAGCAAAACGACCAGTCAATGCCAGGAATTGTAGCTCACGCTCAAATCGTCAGTCAACTTCTGAGTGCAGTTCTGGATGGGCGACCTTTATTTTGGTTCTGGCCCGAATGGCTAGAAGTCCTTTGGATTTGGGGGTGGTCAATGGTGGGAGCAGTGTTAGCTTGGCGTATTCAGCAACCCCTGCGTTTTGGCTTAGCTGGAGGAGCAATACTGGGAGTGTCCTTGGGTATAGGTTTTGGGATTTTTATCCTGGGAGGGTGGGTTCCCGTTGTCACACCTGCGATCGCCTTGATGGTAACTGCCGGCAGCGTCGTCTTAGGAGATAGATTCAATAAGGGAGGCTATGGCAAAGTAATTACGGATAAGGTTAAACAAGTCTTTAAAATTGAAATTGACCAAAGTAAAAAAGAACAGCAAGTTGCCGAAATTACAGAGTCCGAATTCTTTAGAGAATTGCAGCAAAAGAAAAGCGAACTGAAAACTCGGAAAAAGGAAGTCTCCGAAACTGCCATTTCCTTAACCCCAGCACCTGAAACTGCCGAGAGTGAGGCAGAGGATTATTTTGCTCAGTTGCAGCAAAAGGCAAAGCAACAGAGGCGTAAGGTGAGTGAAGTCAGCGAGGAAAGCGTTTCATCAGAGGCGATCGCGCATCCAGAAAACAACTATCCCACAGCAGAGGCGATCGCGCATCCAGAAAACCACCATCTCACAGCAGAGGCGATCGCGCATCCAGAAAACAACCATCCCACAGCAGAGAATCCACCCGATGACGGATTCGCAGATTTAGCGGCCAAAGCTAAACAGATGAAGCGACGGCGAACTCAGTTAGAAGCGGATAACAGCAATCTTACACAAGAAAATCCCCCCGACGAGGGATTTGCAGATTTAGCGGCCAAAGCTAAACAGATGAAGCGGCGGCGATCGCCAGAAAAACTTGAGGAGGTCGCAACAGAAAAGAAAGATGAAGAATCATAAGTAATAGATTAGTAAATGCCGCCTTCTCTAGGAATCAGAGGTAAATCATGTCTAAAGTAGTATCTATCCACTCCTACCGGGGTGGAACTGGCAAATCGAACACAACAGCAAACCTAGCTAGTACCGTCGCTCGTTACGGAAAGCGAGTTGGCATCGTTGACACAGATATTCAATCACCAGGGATTCACGTTCTTTTTGGTTTCAGCGAGGACAACATGAAACGTTCCCTCAATGATTACCTCTGGGGTCGGTGTCCGATTGCAGAGACGGCCTACGATGTCAGTTCCGTTCTCCCAAAAACGGCAGCAAAAGACAGTACGCTCTATCTGATCCCATCCAGCGTCAAAGCCGGAGAAATTGCGCGAGTGCTGCGAGAGGGATACGATGTAGGTTTGCTTAACGATGGCTTTCAAGAACTAATAGAAGATCTCAAACTGGACTATCTATTTATTGATACCCACCCCGGTCTGAATGAAGAAACCCTTCTTTCTATTACTATCTCTGATATCCTTGTGTTGATTTTACGTCCAGATCAGCAAGATTTCCAGGGTACGGCCGTCACCGTAGACGTAGCGAGAAAATTGGAAGTACCCAAGATGTTATTAGTGATTAACAAAGCACTGATTTCCCTTGATTTCGATGACTTAAAGAAGCAAGTAGAAGCGACCTACAAAGTTCCAGTGGCAGGTGTTCTACCCCACAGCGACGAGATGATGTTACTGGCAAGCAAAGGAGTTTTTACTTTAAACTATCCCGATCATCCGCTAACTAAGATTGTCGAAGGAGTTGCCAAGGAGATACTTAATAGTTAACAGTTAACAGTTAACTGTTAACCGTTAACTGTTAACTGCTAACTCCTTGCCGAATTGGAATCTGAATTACAAACTCAGTTCCCGCACCGGGTTGAGAAAAGCAAATTAATTTACCGTGATGTTTTTCGGTAATGATTTGGTAGCTGATAGACATTCCTATACCCGTTCCTTTATCGCTCGGCTTAGTCGTAAAGAAGGGGTTAAAAATGTATTTTTGAATGGATTCTGGTATGCCAGGCCCATTGTCAGCGATCCTAATTTCTGCCCATTCACTATCTATGACTGCCGTGCGAATCGCGATCTGATTCGGCTTTGTCTGGCTTTCCTGATAGGTTCGTTTGGCGGTCATTTCCTCTAGAGCATCGATCGCATTCGCCAGAACATTCATGAACACCTGATTCAACTGTCCGGGATAACATTCGATGGGCGGTAAATCGCCGTAATTCTTAATTAGCTGAATCTCTGGGCGATTGGAGCGTGCAGTCAAACGATGCTGCAAAATCAACAGCGTACTTTCAATTCCTTCGTGGATATCGACTGTTTTGCACTCAGCTTCATCCATCCGCGAGAAATTGCGTAAACTCAACACAATCTGGCGAATGCGATCGGTACCTATTTTCATGGAATCCAGGGTTTTGATCAGATCCACTTGCAAAAATTCCAGATCTACTTCCTCAACTTCAGCTTGAATTTCGGGAACAGGAATGGGATAGTGCTTCTCGTAAAGTTGGATTACATTCAGCAGGTCATGAGCGTACTGCCGTACATGACTTAAGTTGCCATAGATAAAGTTGACAGGGTTATTGATTTCGTGGGCCACTCCTGCTACCAACTGTCCCAAACTAGACATTTTTTCTGCTTGCACCAGTTGAGCTTGCGTCCGCTGTAAATCAGAGAGGGTGCGCTCAAGCACTTCTCGGCTTTCTGTAATAGCAGCAATTTGGGGCAGAGTCGTCCAGCAGGCGATCGCGACCCCAACAAACGCCACTGTCATCAGCAAAATGCTAAATAACGCCAAATGGTTCCCAATGCCACGATATTCCAGTCCGGCCCGGACTAACCAGCCAATAGTGACCGCGCCGCACATCAACACAATCAGAATCGTGACCTGAAAGGCCACCCAATCAGTTTTAGGATTAGACATTGGTTCGGAATACTTTCGCACCCACCAAACAGGCTGGAACGGCGCAAACCGCAGACGCGGGAGCCCGGTTCCGAGCAAACCCACGATCGACGGCAGCAATATCCCGATCGATAGATCTTGCCAACCCCATGCCCACCCACCGATCGCTAGAACGGCAGCCTCAACACCAAAAAAACCCAGCGACCACCAAGACCACCGGGTTTCTGGTCGCCCGCGCCCCAACCACGACCCAAAATGGATCGCCATCATTGACAGTAGGTAGCCCGTTCCCGTGATCATGACAATGCGGGTAACATCGCCCCATAGTAAGCAAATTAGACTCAAGAATAAGGTAAAAATCAAACTCGGCGTAAGCACACCTCGGCGCGAGATCGCAGAAAATACAGAGGGTAGATACCCATCGATCGCCAACTGATACAGAATCCGAGGACAATTAGAAACGGCTGTCGCTGAACTCAGGAGGCAGCCTGACGTAATCAAAAACGCCACAAGCGCAGGAGCCAGTGCGCCCCAGAAGGGAGACGTGGCAGCAACCAAATTGAGGCTAGCATTATCTCCTAATCCGGGTGCAGTCGCTAACCGCATCAGTACCCAAGACCCTGCAAAATAGATAATAGGGATGAATCCTGCTGTCACGCTCAGACAACGTACAGTAGCAGTCGGCTGGCGGCTATCTGCCACAAACGAAGAAGCAGTCTCACAGCCATAAACGGCATAGACAGCGATAAAGAACCACTTCATCCAATCAATGGCAGAAATGCCCGTCCAAGTATCGGGTAGCAACCCAGGACTGGCGGGCGAGAAGCTTAGCCAGCCAATCCCTTGCAAACAAAAGGTGAGGAGAAACCCGACTGCTGGAAACACAAAGAAAGTGTGTAAAATCCCCACAGTACGAGTACCGCTAAAGGCAACAATAAACGGCAGAATAGCAAATCCGACTCTCAGCAGCACAACCGGGCACGCGATCCCAAAGGGGTCTAAATTCTGCTTAATCAAATCGGTCAAGATCATCGCATTCATAGGCGGCACGGAGATCCACCCAAGCAGATACCCGATCGCACTGTAGCGAGCCAAGGACGGAAACTGCTGAAGTAACCGCGTAGTGTAGTTCGGTGTGCCACCAGCGACATCAGGGAAGTATTTCCCCAATTGTTTCACTTGCAGGTTCAGCAAAACGCCGACAATGGTTCCGGGTATCCAGACCCAAATGGCTTGTTGTCCCAAGGCAGCGTGCATGGCAGGAGCAGTGCCCAGCCACAAAAGCAACCCGCTAAACCCAAACCCCCACGTCTCTAGGGAAGTCAATCTCCGAGGCAGCGGAGAAACAGAAATTTGTAGCTGACTCATAAAGTACCTTTAACTTTAGTCTAATTAGTTATAGCTGAAGGTAAAAGGAAAAATGAAGAAGGCTGTAGTTCTCTAGAAGAGAAGAGAATAATTCTTATACACCAAACTTTTTACTTACCCGGATATTAGGTGTTAAAAGCAGCTTTTTGTTGAAAAAATAATCTTTACTAAATTAATGCGATCGCGTTTATGTACAAAAATAAAGCTATATAAAATTGATGTTGAGGCCAACAATTAATAATGTTTACACCCGGATCAATAAGTTTTTTTATAACTAATATCATTAAATAGAAAAAAGACTCATATAAAATTTAAGTTTTACTGTAGAAATTAAAATGCTTTCATGCTAACCTCAGCCTTAAAATAACTCACTTACATTTTAAGTGATACCAAAATTTAATGAACATACTAAAATATGCGCTACCCGCTATTCTGGGGACATACTTGATATCCACATTAGGAGTATCTCCAGCTATGGCAGCTATAATCACAGGCACAATCAAAGTCAAAATCGAGGCCGAGTACGTCAACGATCCCAAATTCGTGGGGGTCTACACGGGTGACTTTTCTTACGACGATACACATCTGACCAAAGTTGGCACAGAATCCATCAATATCAGTGGTGGTGGAAATGGAGATCGACCAGGATTGCTATCTTTTAACTTTAGATTTCTGGACTTTGCTACAGGTTTAACTCCTGTCACCTATACAGCGAGTGATGATTTAAACTTCCCAGACGCTCCTATTTTGGGTTTCGAGAACGGAGTTCCCACTCAAATTGGCGCGTACATTGCTCCGGGAAGTGAGGGCGGAGTTTTCGCGGAAAAGAACGGATTTATGTTTGGAGATCCCAGGGCATTTATTTTCGTCTTGCAAGACGGAGCTGTTAGAGGTGATGGGCTTGTGACCTTAGAAATTAACGAATCTCCTCCTCCTTCCGTACCAGAGAATGCCTCCCCGTTAGCTTCATTGTTAGCCTTTTTGGGCTTGGGTGCAGCTCACTTGTGGAGAAAGTCGAAAACGGCAAGCAACTAATCATCTTTATCAACCTAACTTTAATGAGAGGAATGAAGCTTTTCGCTTAGCATTGCGATTGCTTCGTTCCTCGCAATGACACACAAGATATATGGTCTAAGTTCCTCGCAATGACACACAATATACACAATCTATCTACTTACGTACCTTGGTTAACAGTTAACTATTAACCTTGAGCTTTTGAAGGGCGAAGACTGACATAGGAGCGGCCTTACCTTTGAGGGAAATAGCTCCCAAATCTTCGCAGTCAAAGTGAGGCGCGATCGCACTAAACACCTTCTCGCTGATCAAAATTTGGTTTTTAGCCGCCTTAGTCATCAATCGCGCTGCCG
The DNA here is from genome assembly GCF_000180455.1 of Kamptonema sp. PCC 6506. Taxonomy (NCBI): domain Bacteria; kingdom Bacillati; phylum Cyanobacteriota; class Cyanophyceae; order Oscillatoriales; family Microcoleaceae; genus Kamptonema; species Kamptonema sp. PCC 6506. The sequence continues at coordinate 1,749 of NZ_CACA01000087.1, read as the reverse complement.
TATTCACTGTATCCCCAACTACGTTAAACTCCCGGCGACCGCGAGATTCCCCAACCTCAGCGGCAAACACAGGGCCCATTGCCAGTCCAATCTGAGAAAACACTGTAACTTGCTTACCTCCAACAATGGGCGGTGTCAGTTGTGAAATAATATCTCGGATCGCCAAGGCCGCACTAGCAGCTCGATAGGGATCGTTAGTGTGAGCTTCCGGTACTCCAAAATAGATCAGAATATCAGAACCCTCCAAGTGAGCAGTCACATTTGGCAAAACCCCACCCCTGGCAGTCACAGCAGCATCCACCATCGAAAAAACGCGGGAAAAACTGGTGACAAGATTGACAGCTTCCTCCGGCGTTGCCAAATCAACTGACTCTGGCAAACCGATCAAGTTTACAAACATCACCGTCGGCATCAGAAAATCAGGCGGTATCTGTCGCTTATTGGCATTTTCTACCAGTAGGGTAAGAATCGGTCTAGGAATGTAGCTAGCCAGAGATTCTACCCGCTTCACAGCCTCTTCAATTTCAGCAGCCAAACCAGATACACTCCTGTCTAGCAAAACAGAACTTGGCATCCGACGACGGGTAGGCATGATGTCGTATTCTCCGAGTTGAGCATCGGTGAGGTCATCTACGGCTAATAAGTAACCAGGTTTGCTAGGTTCAAAGCGAAATTGGTCTGCTAGAACAGAACTTGCAGTTTCCGTCAAACATACTCTTCCCACAGTACCTGCACCTTCAGCTTGCTTGGCTTGCTGGACAGAATGACCCAGCAATACGTGAGCCATTCGCATCGGCGTGCCGATGTCCGCAGCGATATACTTGCCACAGTGAATGCCAACGCGCATTCCCAGGGATAAAACGCCCCTCGGCGTTTCAATTTGGCTAAAATTTGCCATTGCTCGCTGCATTCGCAGTCCCGCCCGCAATGCCGTAGCTGTATCGTTACCGTCTTTAGTAGCTAAAAACTTTACCAGCATTGCGTCTCCGGTAAATTCCAATAAGTCACCACCGGATTTGCTGATGATGTCAATCATTGAGGCAAAATAGGTGTGGAGTAAGTTCCAAAGTGCTTCTGCTCCAGAACGACCGTAGGCGGCATTGGCTTCTAACAGGGGTGTGAAGCCTGCGAGATCGGTAAATAGTAAAGTGCCTTCTTGCCATTGATAGCGAACTTCGCCCGGTTTGGGGGGTGATTCAGATACAGGTCGGGGTACATAGTCGTTCAGGATGTAGCGCAGAGTCCGCAAGTGGTCGAAAACATTGATTAAGGTTGCAGGTTTTGGGTCTACCCAAGCTGCTGCATATAGCTCAGCAGAAAGTAGCGATCGCAGCTTGAGTTCGAGGGCGGCTAAGGGAGGATTGTAGGCTAATACGTTAATTCGTAAATTTGTGAGTTTTGTGCTATTATCCATAAGTTTTAGGTAGAAAATTGTGCTTAAATCTGTGTTTAGAGATTGAAAAAATATTTTCAAGTTCCGCTGCTTGACTGTGATTGTAGCCTTAGTCTTAGAGATTTGTTTGTAATGTTAGTAGGTGTTCGTCGATCCTCGCCGAGCTAATTAGGCGAGAATTATGGAATTACTATTGACAAATTTATAATATTGTGCATTCACAGCAATGCTGAGAAACTTTTAGCGAGGTCTTTAGTCTGGTTCGCGATGTTGTAGACCAGTGTAGCGATCGCGCTGGAATTTGCATATCCTAGAAGAGCTGGAATTTGGATATTTTAGAAGAAGCGCGATCGACC
>NZ_CACA01000088.1:0-12788 GCF_000180455.1 Kamptonema sp. PCC 6506 | reverse complement strand
GCCCCCGCCCCATTACGCTTAAAGGACATAACAGCGGCGTTACGAGTTTGAGCTGGAGTAGGGACGGTAAAATGCTTGCTAGTGCTAGTTTTGACAACACCGTGAAACTTTGGAGCATTGAGGGCGAAGGGGGTAAGAAATTTGCTTTTATCAAAAATCTCAAGGGTCAAAATACTGATGTTACAAGTGTAAGTTTTTCCCCAAATAGTGATATTATTGCTACCGTTGGTGCTGACAAATTGGTGAAAATTTGGAGCATTAATGGAACGCTTTTAAGAACATGGGAAGGTCACGAGCGCGGAATTAGAAGCTTGAATTTTAGCCCGAACGGTCAGACATTAGCAACTGCCAGTGAAGATAATAGTGTGAAAATTTGGAGGCTTGACGGCAGTCTGTTAACAACATTAAAAGGTCACAGAGCGATAATTTATGGCGTGAGTTTTAGCCCTGATGGTCAAACTATTGCAACTGCTAGTGCAGACAATACGGTGAAACTCTGGAGACCTGATATTTGGCTATTGAAAACTCTCGAAGTCAAATTTCCAAAGGATCGCGAGCATTTGGTGTACGGTGTGAGTTTCAATCCTAATGGTAATATAGTAGCGTCGGCAAGCCGGGACAAAACGGTAAAACTTTGGAATTTGAAAGCAGAAGGAAGAAGGCAGAAGGCAGAAGAATTTAGTTATTTACGAGATTCAATTATTCCTTTGCTCCTGAAGGGGCATCAAGAATGGGTTTATAGCGTAAGTTTCTCACCAGATGGCTCTACAATTGCTTCAGCGAGTAAGGATAAAACGGTGAAACTTTGGAGTTTGGGGGGGGAGGCGATCGCAAGTTGGAAAGCTCACAACGATGAAGTCTTCGACGCGAGTTTTAGTCCTGATGGTCAAACTATTGCCACTGCTAGTGCTGACAAAACGGTGAAGCTTTGGAATAAAAATGGGAAATTGCTGCGGACGATCGCAGGTCACAGTGGTTGGGTTTACAGCGTTTGTTTCAGTCCCGACGGTCAAGTTATTGCTACTGCTAGCGCTGATAGAACAGTCAAACTCTGGAACAAAAATGGGAAATTGCTGCGAACGATCGCCGAAGGCGGCGGCGAGGTCAATTGGGTGACATTCAGCCCCGATGGCCGTACTATTGCCTTAGCCTCTGACGACAATACAGTAAAAATACGGACTGTGGACGGTCGCCTGTTGAGAACTCTAGAGGATCACAGCAATAAAGTTTCCAGAGTCAGTTTTAGCCCAAATGGTAGAGTTTTAGCCTCGTCTAGTTTTGACAATACTGTAAAACTTTGGAGTTTGGACGGTCGCTTATTGAAAACCCTCGCAGGCCATCGCGATCGCGTCTACGGCCTCAGTTGGAGTACCGACGGGAAAATGCTGGCATCGGGCAGTTGGGATGGAACGGTGAAACTTTGGGGCGTTGAAGAGATGACTCCGTTAGCTGTTAACAGTGAGATGAACGATCGCGTAGGAGAACTGGTAGGTCGAACTTGCGATCGCATCCACGACTATCTCAGGTACAACCTCCAAGACACCACCTGCAATTAAAAATTTGCTAATGGGTAAATGGTAATTGGCAAATCCCCTGCATCCATAAACTTAGGGATTACTGCTGTCGGGAACTGTTGAACTCAGCTTTGTTGCTAGCTCAAAGTTGGACATAGGTAACACTATTGGCCAGAAAAGCGGAACCAACATTAACGCCACCCAAGATGTGCAGTCAGTTTTGGCAGTTGTAGCATCGCTCCAAAAAGCTTCCAGCCACACGCTAAAAACTGCCAGGGCAATAATTAAATAGCAGACAAGTGCATTTTCTAGCATGGCAATCTACCTCTGGACTGATGTTGATTCTTTAATTATCTCACTATCAACAGTTTTTTGATACTTTTGAGTGATGCACATCACCAACTTGCAACGATATCGATCGCCCAAACACTTTCTATAAATTGCATTTTCATCCTACATAAGAGCCTCCTGCCTTCTGCCTCCTGCTATAGATTAGAGCCTAGAGCTATGAGAGGCTCAAATCTAGACTATAGTAGATATTCACGATTTATAAGTATTTTTACTTAGTTAGCGAGCAGCAATAATACGTAAGTACAATCTTGAGATTTGCCCGCCTACAGCCCAGTCTACGGAAGCTTTACCTAAACTTTACAGTATTTTCCCTCCAACTTCATCGAAACTTCACACAATCACCGTATTTACCGCAGACAAATACTCATAACTAGCAATATACTTAAAACTATTAAATCCAAACACAAAGCCATCCATCAGTATTTTCACGAAACAAGTGGGTTAACTTAACAAGATAGGGGTGTACTGCCATGAAAATGATTAATGTACTTAATGTATCCATCCACAATTTCTCAGCAGCCGAGTTACTTCGTCGGCTAAAGTGTGAGGGAGGAGTTGTCTTTACCACTAATGTAGACCACTTGATGAAGCTGCAAAAAGATAGAGCATTCTTCCAAGCTTATCAAGAGGCTAATTACCGGGTGTGTGACAGCAAAATCGTGATGTACGCCTCAAAATTTTTAGGCAGTCCCCTGCAAGAAAAAATATCGGGTTCTGATTTTTTCCCAGCCTTTTATACTTATTACAAACACGACAAAGATGTAACAATATTCCTGCTGGGCGCGGCTGAGGGCGTAGCAGAAAAAGCAATGGTCGAAATCAATGCCAAAGTTGGACGGAATATAGTAATCGCTTCTCATTCTCCCTCTTTTGGCTTTGAAAATAATGTAGAAGAATGCCACAAAATTGTAGATTTAATCAATCAATCGGGCGCTACAGTCTTAGCAGTTGGAGTGGGATCGCCCAAGCAAGAGATCTGGATTCACAAATATAAAGATCAACTAAAGAATATTAAAGTATTGTTGGGAATTGGTGCCACCATTGATTTTGAAGCTGGCTACCGCAATCGCGCCCCAAAATGGATGAGTGAAGTTGGCTTGGAATGGTTCCATCGGCTGCTATCGGAGCCTCAACGCCTCTGGAAAAGATATTTACTAGAAGGCTTACCTTTTTTCTGGCTGATTTTCCAACAGAAGTTAAACATCTATCAAACTCCTTTTGTAATTTCTCCTGAGTTTGTAGCCCCCAATTCCCAAAATATTGCTGCACCTAAAACTCAAAGAACCGAAGCTAGCCTGATGGCTGAAGCTCAAGTAGCTAAGCAAAATACCTCAAAACCAATCGGTCAAATTTTGCAAGAGGCCGGCTTAATTTCCTCTGAGCAAGTAGCAGCGGTGCTGCAAGAACAAGCAGAAGATAATTACCGCCTGCGGTTTGGGGAAATTCTAGCGCGGCGAGGTTGGATCAAGCCTGAAACTATTGATTTTTTGGCAGAGCATTTGCCAAATTTAGCGGCAACAAAGGAGAAAAAACCTTTAGGTCAATATCTTAAATCTGCTGCACTGTTAGATGACGATCAAATTAGTACGCTTTTGATTGAGCAACGCAAAACAGGGAAGCGCTTCGGGGAGATGGCCGTTCACAAAGGCTGGCTTAAGGCGGAAACTATAGACTGGTTTCTGAAATATGTTGCTCCTGAACTAAAATCCATGTCTTTGGTTTAAAGCTGAAATAGAGCGAAGCGGAGAGGAATTGATGGCTGATTATGCTTTCAGTCATCAATTCCTCTCCTAAATGTTAAATTTTATGATACTAATACATTATCTTGAGCGAAAACCGCAGGGATAATGTATTAGTATTTTTTTATAGACTAGGTACTGTAGCCCTGGAATTTCCAGCAAACTACCTGTAACTTATAGCAACCGCCACAAGGGTTAGGAGATTCTCGATCGCCCAAACCCTTTCTATTATTCCATTTTCCTCCTGCCTTCTGCATAGCAGCCTTCTGCCTCCTGCCTCCTGCCTTCTGCATAGCAGCCTTCTGCCTTTAAGTCATTACTATTAGCCTTTAGTGAATTACAATTAGGAAATACTCATTACTAATGAACATTCAACTTAATTTCTTTGATAAATTGCTGACAGCGATCGAGCGCAATCAAAGTTTACTCTATGTAGCACTTGACCCCGATCCCGAAATTTTCTCGACTGGTTCACCTGCGAGCGAGCGAGTTCAAATCTTAGTCACTAACTTGGAAAATGAACTACAGTCTGTCATCAGCAAAACAGCAGATTTTGTCTGCGCTTATAAACTCAGCTTAGGATTTTATCAAGCTCTGGGCATTCCCGGTTTGGAACTTTTGCAACAAACTTTAAAAAGTATTCCTCCTCATATTCCAGTAATTTTAGATGCCAAACACGGGGATTTAAACACCAGTACCGCCTTTGCTCGTAACGCCTTTGAAGACTGGCAAGTAGATGCTGTTACTTTGTCTCCTTACGCCGGAGTTGACCAAGTAACTCCTTTTTTAGTATACCCTGGAAAAGCAGTTTTTATACTTTGTGCAACTGCTAACCCTTCTGCCGCTACTTTGCAAGAATATCCGACGGCTGAGCATCCTCTTTACTTAGAATTAGTACAAGCAGCTCAAAGTTGGGGAACTCTAGATCAACTGGGTTTAGAAGTAGGAGTAATGGCGGATATGTTAGCTCGCATCCGCAAAGCTGCTCCCGAACGGTTAATTTTAATTCACGGAGATATAGCAGAAGAAAACGATCTTACAGAAGAGGACGATCTCACCCAGATTCTTGCTGCTGGTTTGAGTAAAAATGGCGAAGGATTGCTATTACCAGTCCCCCCAAGTTTATTAGTAAAAGAGGATAATGGCAAGGCAATTAAGAAGTTGCGGGACGCTGTTAACGAACAGCGACTTCGGGTAGTAGAAGGCAGTCCTACTTGCGACTTGTGGCTTCCAGATGTCTGCTTTTTGCAACCTGAACCTCACCGCGATTTAATCTTACAACTTTATGACATCGGCTGTATAATTTTTGGCGACCACGTACAAGCATCGGGAGCGGTATTTCCCTATTATATTGATTTGCGACCCATTATCTCCATTCCCCAAATTTTCCATTTAATTGTCAGTGCTTATGCGGACATTCTGAAAGACCTGAAATTCGATCGAATTGCAGGGATACCTTATGGTTCTTTGCCAACAGCAACAGGTTTAGCTTTACGAATGGAACGGCCGATGATTTTCCCGCGTAAGGAGGTGAAAGCTTACGGTGCGGGAAGATTAATTGAGGGGCATTTTCAGGCTGGCGAAATGATTGTGGTAGTCGATGATATTCTGATTTCTGGCAAGAGTGCGATGGAAGGTGCTGCTAAGTTAAAGTCGGCGGGTTTGGAGGTGGAAGATATTGTGGTATTTATCGATCATGGACAGGGGGTAAAAGATAGATTACAGGAGAATGGATATCGGGCTCACGCGGTTTTAACGCTGCTGGAAATTGCAGAAATTTTGTATCAATCTGGTCGCGTTGATAGCGAGCAATTTAATCTTTTGACGGAGGTTCAGTGAGGAAATAGATGATCAGCTTGTTTCTATATCTCGTTGGCTGTGTACTCTTTAGCGATAGCTTTCCTTTGCGGAGAGTCTAAACAATCTTTAATTATTTCACCTAATACTGAAATCCCGCGCTCAATTTCTTCTGGACTGCGAGAATAATTCAAACGTAAAGCAGCATACCCTTGTTGACCAGGAAAAAATAGTGTCCCGTCACCGATAAGAATCTTTCGGGATAAAGCTTGCTGATAAATTGAGTGCATCGACAAACCTGACGGCAAATGCACCCAAAGAAATAAGCCACCGTTGGGAACAGTCCAAGAAGCAGAAGTGGGAAAATAACGCTCCAAAGCACTTAGCATTGCATTCCGGTTTTGGAGTAGTTGACCTCGCAAATGAGCCAAATGTCGGCGGTAATGTCCAGATGCTAAATATTCGCTAACAATTGCTTGAGAAATAGTAGAAACGTGCAAGTCATGAAGCAATTTACCTTCAACTAATGGCTGATAATTTTTACCTGTAACTACCATATAACCCACTCTAATCCCCGGCATTAGAGTTTTAGAAAAAGTGCCGATATAAGTCACGCAATCCTGTCTATCTAATGCCTTAATTGGTGCGGGTACGGGGTCGAAATTTAATCCTTCATAGGCGTTATCTTCGAGAATTTGACATTTATACATTTCTGCTAGCCGTAGCAATTGCTGGCGGTGGGATTGAGAGGTGGTGACACCTGTGGGATTGTGTAGGGTGGAAACTGTGTAAATTAGCTTAGGATGATGAGTATAGAGGTATTTTTCCAACAATTCTAAATTCATGCCTTCCGCTGTCATCGGAATGCCAATTACTCTGGCTCCTCTATGGGATAAAACTGCTAGCATTCCGTGATAGGTAGGACTTTCTACTATTACCCAATCTCCCGGTTGCACGTAGTGGTGAATAGCTAAAGATAGCCCTTGTTTAGAACCGTTAGTAACAATTAAATAATCTGGTGTTACTTCTAATCCCCGCTGTACTAACATCCGGCTGATTTGTTGTCGGAGCGTTAATTGTCCTTGGGGCAAATCGTAATTAAATAGGCTCGTGCCGATTTGTTTGACGGCTCGCCTAGCAATCCGCTGCAAATCTTCTGAACCAGATTCTAGGGGAAAACCGCTACTAAAATCGATCGTTCCTAAGTGTTGCCGCGCTTCGATACCACCCATATAAATATTAAAAAATCCACCACCTTCTCGCTCGGAAACTATTACATCTTGGGGTGGGGCAAAGTTTGAAGCTGATTTAGGACAGGTAATTTCGGGGCTACTGACATAATAGCCTGCACCGGGACGGGCGTGAATTAACCCATCGGCTTCTAGGACGCTATAGGCCTCAATTACGGTTAATTTGTTTACCCCTGCATTCAAAGCTAAAGAGCGAATTGAAGGGAGTTTTTCTCCAGGTTGCAAGGCTCCTGATTCGATCAGGCGCGAAATGCGATCGCGTATTTGTAGATAAACGGCTTTGGAGGATTTTCGCTCTAAAGGAATTCTCACGGGGGTTTTCCTCAGAATGGCTATAGGGAGATATTTAGCACTATATAGGATGGGGAAGCGTTTTGGCTGGTACAGTTTAACCTTGTTTGAGTATAACACTTTAATTTATTTTTAACTGTACTAGCTAAGATTTATTATTTTGTAGGCTGTATTTGTAAAATTATGATACGATATCTCGCCTTCCTACTCCGTAACGAGTTATTATGTTCAATATATCGCAATAATATTAGCTGTACAAAATAGAGTAATAACTATGCCTAAATATCCAAAACTAATGGATGAATATGAGGAACAACTTGAGAACTGGCTTTCCCAAGGCGAAATTAATGAAGAAGTTCGCAACCGCCTTAGAAGTGCTGCTAATAGAGTTTTTGAAGCGCTTTTGGCAGCATCTACAAAAGAGGAGATTCTGGAAGATATAGGTAAGCTATTTCCACCAGAGGGATACCGTACTGTTGTCAACCATCTCAAAAATATTGTAGATGCACGCAATAGCCATATAAAAACAGAGGAAAAACGGTAATATTTATAGGATTTTTGCAATTGAAATTTGAAACATCGATTCCTCCTGCTCCTCTAAAAAATGAGGGGACATTCAAAGCAGCCTTTTAAGGGAGCTAGGAGATTTATTCTCTCTAAGTGATGGTTTATATACTTAAAATTTTGAAGTTCGTATATAATGTTTGATCGACTACTTTTACCTCAATTTTCACTTGAGAAGTTAAGGAGTCACAAGTCATCAGTCTTGCTTGTAGATTATAGTATACTAGATCCGCGAGATCCCAAATCAGCTAACCATCGGTTAATTGTAAAATCATGTTACAAAAAAGAACATTTATCCTGCTCTTTTTTTTGAGCCTTGTATTAGTAGCCTGTCTGAATCGTACATACAAGCCAGTAGCAGAATCCACACCCACACAAACGACAGCAAATCCCACCGCTGACAATACCTTAAACATTTGGTGGAATAAGGGTTACTATCCAGAGGAAGATGCAGCATTTCGCCAAATCATTTCTGAGTGGGAAAAGAAAAGCCCGAACAAAGTTAAGTTGAGTTTTATTACTGATGCTAATATTATTCAACAGACAGACAAAGCCCTAAGTAGTAACAATCTACCGGATATTTTCTTCGCGCACTTAACAGATATTAATTGGAGTCCGAAATGGGCTTGGGAAGGCAAGCTAGTAGATGTTTCTGATGTGATAGATCCCGTCAAAAACCTGTACACTCCTAATGCCATAGAATCTGTATATTTATATAACAATAAGGTCAAAAAACGCAGCTACTATGCAGTTCCGATTGAGCAGCAGACAATTCACATCTCTTACTGGCGTGACCTACTTAAAGACGCAGGCCTAAGCGAGCGAGAGGTTCCTAAAGATTGGGATGGATTCTGGAACTTCTGGAAACAAGCTCAGAAAAATTTGCGCCAACAGGGGCAACAAAATATTTATGCTTTTGGGTTGCCAATGTCTCCCGGAGGTTCAGATACTTACTTCATGTTTGAGCAATTCTTAGAAGCATACAAGGTAAGATTATTAGACGAAAATGGTCAACTTCTGCTAGACGATCCCACAACCAGACAAAGCATTATTAAAGTATTAGATTGGTGTACAAACCTTTATAAGGAAGGATACGTACCCCCAAATGCGCTGAATTGGCAAAATACAGATAATAATGTTAACTTTCTGAACAAAACTGCTCTAATCACAGCCAATCCCAGCTTATCAATTCCGACTTCACAGAAGCAAGATACAGACCTTTATTACGATAAAATTGGCACAATGGAGTTTCCCAATCAGCCAGACGGGAAACCGACTCGATACATGGCTTCTGTCAAGCAGGTAGTTATATTTGCATCATCTCAACATCAGAAAGTAGCTAAAGAATTTCTATCTTTCTTGATTCAGCCTGAGAACTTAGGAGCTTATATTAAGAATTCCGCAGGGCGATGGTTCCCTGTCATGCCAAAACTTCTAAAAGATCCTTTCTGGAACGATCCCAAAGATCCGCATTTGTCAGTAGCAGTTAAGCAATTTACTGAGCGCCAGATCCGCCCTTTTTATCCGGCACTGAACCCTGCCTATGTTAAAGTGCAGCAGGAGAATGTGTGGGGGCAAACCCTCAATCGCATCCTGAAAGATGGTTTATCGCCGGAGCAAGCTGCTGATGAAGCGATCGCGAAAATCAAACAGATTTTCTCTGAGTGGAAATAGGGGGCAGTTTCCACTTTTGAGAAAGTGCAGAACTTACGCAGAAGGTGGCTGAAAATCCGCTTTCTGCGTCAATATCTCAGAAAATAATTTGTAGATCATAAAGCTGAGCAAATAGCTCAAGCTAATCAGAATATTACTAATTTTAAGGTTTATAATGATATTACAATTTTGGTACTAAAACAAAAGTAGTAGTAACCCTCTATCTCTATTCAACCTTTCGTATGTTAGAGTGCAGCAAGAGAATGTTTAGGACAAGCTCTCAATTGTATTCTGAAAGACAGTTTCGGGAGGCGATTGCCTCACTCTATAAACTAGGAGTAAAAAAGCATGAAATTTTGGCAGAAAAGCTTGACAGTCAAGCTTTCTACCGTTTTCTTATTCATGTCTCTAGTGACAGTAGGAGTTGTAGGATATGTCGCTTGGGCTAAGGCTAGAGCTGACTTAGAGCGACTTGTATTCAATCAGTTAAATATTTCTGCAACTCTCAAAGAAGGTGAACTCGATCGGTGGTTTGACGATCAACGACAAGCTTTTCTATTGATTAATCAGTCATCCGAGTTCACGGTTCATATTAAGAACTTATTGACTCGTAAAGCATCGGAACCTGAGTATCGCTCAGCCTACGCCGCCTTGAGTAAATATTTGGAGCAAGCAGTTAGCACTCAGCCAAACTTACCAGAAATTTTTATTCTTACTAATGGCGGTAAAATTATTCTTTCCAATAACAAGTCTCGCGAAGGAACTTATGAAAATTTCTCAAATTTTACGCAATTAGGTGAAAATATGGAGTTGACACCAGCTTTTTATCCTTCGTCAGTAACTGGGCAGCCAATGACGACCCTATCTCTGCCATTATTAGCTCCGACAGGTAAAGTTATCGGGTTAATAGCAACTAATTTAAGTCTAGAAAGAATAGATAAAATTATTCGCGAGCGTTCCGGTTTAGGAGACACTGGTCAAACTTATTTAGTAGGTAAGTTGGCTGCTAGAAATACGTTTATATCAGGAAGTTCATCGGGAAAACCCGACTTATCTGAAGAGGTTAAGAGTTTTGGGATTGATGAGGCTACCAGCGGTATAGATAGTTCTGCATTTTATTTAAACCATCATGGAATACCAGTAATTGGTGTTTATCGTTGGCTTGATAAACGAAACTTAGCTTTGTTAGCGGAGATGCACCAGGATGAAGCTTTTGCACCAGCAAATCAACTCGCTCTGGGGATTATTATAGTGGGTTTAGGTGCGGCTGTAATGTTAGTGGTAGGAGTATATTTACTGCGGATTTTAGAGGAGAAGGCTGAGCAAATGGAGAAGACTTTGGGAGAACTAAAACAAACCCAATCTCAACTAATTCAGACAGAAAAAATGTCTGGTTTAGGGCAAATGGTGGCTGGCGTAGCTCACGAAATAAATAATCCTGTTAACTTTATTCATGGTAATCTTACCTACGCTAGTAAATATGCTCAAGAGTTGCTAGATTTAATGCTCCTCTATCAGGAAAATTATCCAAATCCGACACCGGAAATTAAAAATTCGCTTGAAGAGATTGACCTGGAATTTATAGTGGAAGATTTGCCCAAGATCCTATCTTCAATGAAGGTAGGTACTGAACGCATTCGCCAGATAGTTTTGAGCTTGCGAAACTTTTCCCGTCACGATGAATCCGAGATGAAGCGAGTTGATATTCACGAAGGAATTGACAGCGCATTAATGATTTTGCAGCATCGTTTAAACGCTCAGACCGCAACTTCGGAAATTAATATTATTAAAGATTATGGAAACCTGCCACAGATAGAATGCTATCCTGGGGATCTGAATCAAGTCTTTATGAATATTTTGACAAATGCGATTGATGCTCTGGAAGAGAGCATCAAAAAGGGTGGGTTTGAAAAGGTAGGCGATCGCTCCTGGAATATTACTATTTATACTCAAATACTAAAGGAAACTTCTCGTGCTGCGATCAAAATTCGAGATAATGGCTGTGGAATGCCTACTGAAGTCAAAAACCGGGCTTTCGATCCTTTTTTCACTACTAAGCCTGTCGGTAAGGGCACGGGTTTAGGGCTTTCTCTAGCTTACAAAATTGTCGTAGAAAAGCATAGAGGAATGTTGCAGTGTTCCTCCGAACCCAATCGAGGAACTGAATTCGCGATTGAAATTCCCATTAGCCAAAATCACTAATTTTTTGATAAAATTAGAATCGCAGAGATAAATTTAATCTCTACTATACCACATTAAAAAGTACAAGGTAACAATGGATAATCTCGAAGCTTATTGGATGCCATTTACAGCAAACCGTCAATTTAAAGCCAATCCTCGGATGCTGGTATCGGCGAAAGGTATGCACTTTACTACAGATGATAACCGCTCAATTTTAGATGGTACTGCGGGACTTTGGTGTGTCAATGCTGGTCATTCCCGCGACAAGATTGTAGAGGCAGTTTCCAAGCAGGTATCCCATCTAGATTATGCGCCTCCTTTCCAAATGGGACATCCGGGGGCTTTTGAACTTGCGGAACGTTTAGTAAAGATGATGCCGGGTAAATTCGATCGTGTTTTCTTTACTAATTCTGGTTCGGAATCAGTGGAAACTGCTTTAAAAATTGCGATTGCTTATCACCGGGTTAAAGGTGAAGGTACTCGCCAAAGATTAATCGGACGGGAACGGGGATATCATGGTGTAGGTTTTGGTGGTATTTCTGTCGGCGGCATTTCTCCTAATCGTAAGTTCTTTGGGAGTTTACTTAATGGTGTCGATCATTTACCTCACACTCATAATTTAGAAAAAAATGCTTTTACACGCGGACAACCAGAATGGGGGGCACATTTAGCTGATGAGTTAGAGGGGATTGTTACTTTGCATGATGCGTCTACGATTGCGGCTGTAATTGTTGAACCTGTGGCGGGTTCTACGGGGGTATTGATTCCGCCAAAAAGCTATTTAGAAAGGCTGCGGGCGATTTGCGATAAGTACGGTATTTTGCTGATTTTTGATGAAGTAATTACGGGTTTTGGTCGTTTGGGTGCAAGTTTTGCGACTGAATATTTTGGAGTGAAGCCTGATTTAGTTTGCACCGCTAAAGGGATTACTAATGGGACGATTCCAATGGGTGCGGTATTTGTTCGCCCAGGCATTTATGATGCTTTTATGGATGCGCCGGAGAATGCGATTGAGTTGTTTCATGGTTATACTTATTCTGGTCATCCGGTTGCTTGTGCTGCTGCTTTAGCTACGCTGGATATTTATCAGGAAGAGGGATTGTTTGAACGTGCTGCTAGTATGGCTAGGTATTGGGAAGATGCGGTGCATTCTTTGAAGGGTGTGCCTCATGCGATCGATGTTCGCAATCTGGGATTGGTGGCAGGTATTGAGTTGGAATCAATTGCGGGTAAGCCGGGTAAGCGGGCTTTTGATTGTTTTCTAAAGTGCTTTGAAAAAGGGCTGTTGATTCGGACGGCGGGTGATATCATTGCGCTGTCGCCACCATTGATTATTGAAAAGGAACATATCGATCGAATTGTGGATATGTTAGGGGGAGTTTTGCGAGAAATGGCTTAATCTTTTTAAGATGTGAAGTTTAAGATTTTGTCATTACTAAGTTTTTCAA
>NZ_CACA01000089.1:0-12896 GCF_000180455.1 Kamptonema sp. PCC 6506 | reverse complement strand
TTTAACAGGGACTAAATTAAATGCTTTTCACCAATTTTCTTCTGCCTAGAGTGACAAACTAGGGATATTAGCATCCTTGCCAATTTCGACGGAACAAGAGCTATTAGCACCTTCTAGGACAGCATGAATGTATATTGAAAAAATCAAATACTTTTATGTGATGAAATTAGGGTTGCCCTTGCACTCTCAATCATGCTCCTATTCCCAAATTCGCTGTAAATTCAAGGTAAATCCAGGTAAGACATCCTCGCCAGATAAGGTTTGAGGAAATTTCAAAACCTCCATTTCTTTACCAGGCCGATAAATTTCTACTTCTTGTTTTTTGCGTTTAATTAGCCAACCAAGACGACAGCCATTATCGATATATTCCTGCATTTTTTCTTGAGTCTTGCTAAGGCTATCGCTTGGTGAAAGAATTTCAATTACAAAGTCGGGACAAAGGGGTATAAATTTCTCTCTTTGTTCGGGAGTTAAAGCTTCCCAACGAGATTTTTCTACCCAAGAGGCATCGGGGGAACGATTGGCTTTATTTGGTAGAGTAAAACCTGTAGATGAGTCGAAGACTTCGCCGAGTTGGGTGTGTTCGTTCCATATTGCCAATGGTACAATCGCTTTAACATTACTTCTACCTGTTTCTCCTCCTGTTGGCGGCATAACTATTAATTCTCCTTTGGCGTTTCGTTCTAGTTTTAAATCGGAGTTTTCTTGGCAAAGTTGAAAAAACTGTTCTTCGGTAAGTTTGATGATGGGGTTGAGGTCGAGGGTGATTTGAGTCATGGCAGTTGTGAGAAGCTAGGTTGTCTGGCCAATAGATTCATTTTATACCAATTAAAAAAATCCAGTTACAACCCTGGTGTTGGGTTGAGGAATAAAATCTAACCTAATTTCGGGATCGTAGATAGGACTAAAAAACCCGGTTTCTTAAAGAAGCCGGGTTTTTGTTAGTTAATTAATCAGAAGTTTTGCTATGATGCAACCTAATTCCCAGAAAAATGTCGTATATAAAACTCCAAAAGTCCTTTTTACCTCCTAGTATTCCTAGTGTTTGAGGCGATCCTTTCTCATCTAAAAGAGGTTTGACTGCTTCATAAGCTGGCTTGTAATTATACCAAGGAATGGAAGGCCACAAATGATGAATTAGGTGATAGTTTTGTCCTAAAATTAAGATGTTCAAAATTGGACTGGGGTAAACTCTAGCATTCTTCCAGCGATCGCGTTCCTGAAACGGACGGTGCGGTAAATAATCAAAAAATAACCCCAAAGCCAAACCTACTACTAAGGCAGGGGAAAACCAAAAATTCAGGACGTAACCTAAATGGTCGTATTGAATCGCAATATAAACTATTGCCGCTACAAATAAACGGCTGAAAAACCATTCCCACAGCTCAAATTTGCGCCACAGGCGACGTTTAAAGAAGAAAATCTCGTGGTAAAAAAATCTAGCAGCAATTAGCCACAGAGGGCCACCAGTGGAAACAAAATGATCGGGATCGTTATCTGGGTCATTAACATGAGCGTGATGCTGGATATGCACCCGCGTAAATACGGGGAAAGCGAAGCCCAACATCAAGGCGCTACCATGACCTAAAATAGCGTTAATGATGCGATCGCGATGTGCCGCATTATGAGAAGCGTCGTGTATAACTGTTCCTGCCATGTGTAAGGCAAGCACGTTCAGACAAAAACAGCACCAATCGGGCCAATGCCAACACCAATAACCCACATTAGAAATGCCCAGGATGGCTACTGCGCTCAAAAACAGCAGCAGCGTTGGATTAAAATCACCCGGAGGGCTCAGAAACTCTTTAGGTACTGTCAGTGACCGCCGGGGCTCCGACATTGTTGTTTGTACTCCTTAATATTTCATCCTTGGGTAGTATAGGATACAAACCCCCAACAGTAAAGTTTTTTGACACTCCCACCCCGCTCAGGGGATGGAATTCTTGAGAGCTAAATGCTATTACAGATAAAATAAGTGGGTGCATTGGGATTTTTGTCAAGAGCCGCCTCGGAATTTATTACGCGGCGCGAGAAACCTGAACCGCTACAGCAAACACTTTCGATCGAGGAGAATAATTTTATGCCGTCAAAGCTATTGGCATCGCACCTTTGGAAAATACTGGGTTTGGCAGCAGGGTCAGCACTCCTGACTACTGGCAGTGCTTTGGGATACTCACTCAGTATCAACAATAATTTACCTGTACGGGTAGCTGCGGAACCCTCAGATGCAGATGCAACGACAACTGACCCCCTTGACCCAACTGCTGAGGATGAGTCGCCAACCCCTGACGATGACAGCAAGACAGTTAGCGAACCCCGGTTTACTTGTGAGTTGGATAACGGCAAATCGACGGTAATGTATCATCCTCAAAGCCAACCCAATCAATCTTACCCTTGGGCAATACCCAGCGATCTAGGCGGCGGTTGGTCGTCAGAACGCCGATGCGGTGAGATTAGCAGGCGTTTAGAATCTTACAGACCCGATGGTTTAGATGAACTGCGAACAGGAGTTGAAAACGGTTACAGCGTGATTTGCGTGACCACAGAAAAAAATCCCGATTGTCGGATTGTGCTGACAGTACCCCCAGGGGAAGATCCAAAATTAACGCGCGATCGCGTCTTCCAAAACCTCACCGTCGCCGACAGCGGACAGTCTACCCAAGGTGTCAATACCTTTGTCGATGGGAATACTGGCAGAATCATCGAAAGAGTCTTAGGGATGGATTCACCCAGAAACAGGCGCAATTCTCAGAGTGACAGCATCTACTTGCGACCTTTCCTAGATCGGGCCGACGGCGGTACAGGTACCAGACTGCGAGGCGGTTTGCGGAGTCAACCGGGGCCGCGACTCAATCCCGATAACTTCCGCAACTAGGGCCGATTGGCGATCGCTACTCTTGCATTTAAGAATCAACACCACGATCTTCAAAGTTGGCAGCGCGATCGTCGTCAGAACACTTAATTCCCAAAATTTAGGTATGACAAGCGTTATATCTGGTAAAGTGGCAATGCCCATGCTGCTGCTGACTTTAAAAAATCCTGATTAATTTAGACTTGCGTCAGCGGCATTCTCAATAATGGGATAGCCGAAATAAAAGCCTCTAAGTCATCTGCCCCGTGAATTGATTTCATGCAACTGCAAAATTCCCACCGCCGGACTAAAATTGTCGCCACTATTGGCCCCGCAACCCTGAACCCAAAGGTACTCCGCGATCTCATCGAAGCGGGTGCAACTACTTTGCGCCTCAACTTTTCTCACGGGACTCACGAAGATCACCAGCGAAGTATTCGCCTGATCCGGCAGACATCCTTTGAGCTCAATCAGCCGGTTGGTATTCTCCTAGACCTCCAAGGCCCGAAAATTCGCCTGGGACGCTTTGAAAATGGCTCGATTATCCTTCAAAAGGGCGACCCATTTACTCTCACTAGCCATTTAGTCCCCGGTACTGAGAAAATTTCCTCGATCACCTACGAACCCCTAGCAGATGAAGTGCCGGAGGGAGCATCAATCTTACTTGATGACGGTAAGGTGGAGATGGTAGTGGAGAAAATAGACCGAGTGGCACGGGAATTGTATTGCCGTGTTGTTGTTGGCGGCCCCCTTTCTAATAATAAAGGGGTGAATTTTCCGGGAGTGTATTTGTCAATTAAGGCACTCACTGATAAAGACCGTAAAGATTTGATGTTTGGTCTGGATCAGGGTGTAGACTGGGTGGCACTTTCCTTCGTTCGCAACCCTCAAGATGTACTGGAAATTAAAGAACTAATTGCTTCGGCTGGTAAGCAGGTGCCGGTGATTGCGAAAATTGAAAAGCACGAAGCGATCGAACAAATGGAAGCGATTTTAGCTTTGTGTAATGGTGTGATGGTGGCGCGTGGCGATTTGGGCGTGGAATTGCCAGCCGAGGATGTGCCGATTTTGCAAAAGCGACTGATTGCCAGTGCAAATCGGATGGGCATTCCGGTGATTACTGCAACTCAAATGCTAGATAGCATGGTGAATAATCCTCGCCCGACTCGCGCTGAAATTTCCGACGTGGCGAATGCGATTATTGATGGTACTGATGCGGTGATGCTGTCGAATGAGACGGCCGTTGGCAAGTTTCCAGTGGAAGCTGTGGCGACGATGGCGAGAATTGCGGTACGGATTGAACAGGAAGAGATTACTCGCAATGTCACTGGGGTGGAAGATACGGGCCGGTCGATTCCCAATGGGATTAGTCAAGCGGTGAGCCAAATTGCTGAGCAATTGAGGGCGCAGGCGATTATGACGCTGACGAAGACGGGGGCGACGGCGCGCAATGTGTCCAAGTTTCGGCCGAAAACTCCAATTTTGGCAGTGACTCCCCATGTGGATGTAGCGCGACAGTTGCAGATGGTGTGGGGTGTGAAGCCCTTGTTAGTGCTAGATTTGCCTTCGGCGGGTCAGACTTTTCAATCGGCGATTAGCGTAGCCCAGGAGAAGGGTTTGTTGTCGGATGGGGATTTGGTGGTGATGACGGCGGGTACTCTGCAAGGGGTGGCTGGTTCGACTGATTTGATTAAGGTTGAGGTGGTGACTGCGGTGCTGGGTAGGGGTACTGGCGTGGGTTTGGGAGCGGTAAGCGGGCGGGCACGGGTGGCTTTGTCTGCTGCGGATGTGGGGGATTTCCACAGTGGTGAGATTTTGGTAGTGCGAAATACGAGTGTTGATTTTGTGGAGATGATTCGCAAGGCGGCGGGTGTGGTGACTGAGGAGGCGAGTTTGACTTCTCACGCGGCGATTATTGGTTTGCGTTTAGGCGTACCGGTGATGGTGGGGGTGGAGAATGCAACGCGGGTGATTCGGGACGGTACGATGTTGACTGTGGATATGCAGCGGGGTTTGGTTTATTCGGGGGCGAAGAATTCGACTCCTACTGATGGGGAATTGAAGGTTTAGGGGTGGTTGGGGAAGTTGGCAAGATTCTTTTTTCTTGTCTTCTTCTCTAGTTTTGTGTTACAATTAATAATTGTCTGTGCCGATGTAGCTCAGTGGTAGAGTAACCGATTCGTAATCGGTCGGTCGCGGGTTCAAATCCCGCCATCGGCTTTGGGGATTGTCAGTTAAGCAATTGGTATTTTTCGTCGAGTAATTGGCGGATGCTATGTTAGGTAAAGAATTTTGTGTGCGATCGCATCTGCTAAAGCTACGATTGCAGGTTTGTCCCAACTTAGACTAAGACTAACCAAAATATTAGTTTGACTGGATATACCAGATGATGCGTTCATTTCTTAGGGTCAATTCCTTCGCAAAGGAGGCGATCGCGATCGCTGACATTAGGATTATTCTTTAGATAGTCACGCACGATATCGCAACCTTCTTTTTGTAATCCTTCGAGATCCATTTTCCACAATCTTAATCTACCATCATCACTGCCAGCGGCAAGGTATTTCTGATCGGGACTAAAGCTTACTGAATAAATAGGGCCTACTTCTACATTAATAGTATTCAGCAAAATACCATCCCGATTCCAAATCTTGATAGTATGATCCTTACTACCAGAAGCGATCATTTGACCGTCACGGCTGAAACTTATACTCTGAACTTCTCCTGAATGTCCGTAAAGGTTTTTTAGCAATTTACCCTTTTTATTCCAGAGTTTAATTGTCTGATCTGCACTAGCAGAGGCAATAATTTTACCATCGAGGCTGAAGTTTACATCTGTTACGCTATTTTTATGACCCTCAAGACCATCAAGAGTGTTCAATAGTTCACCATTCTTACTCCAAAGTTTAACTGTCTTGTCAGCACTTGCCGAAGCTAAAGTTTTCCCATCGGGACTAAATCTAACTCTATACACTGAGTCATTATGACCTTTAAGAGTATGTTGTAAATTACCATCTTTACTCCAAAGTTTTATTTCTTTATCAGAACTTGCGGAAGCAATCATCTGACCATCAGGACTAAAAGCTACACCTTGAACATATTTGCTATGACTAGACTGATTACTACAATTTTTTTCTTTAGATTGGATTGAATGGTCTGTTAAAGTTTTGATCAAACGACCATCAGAGTGCCACAATTTTACAGTGCAATCCCAACTAGCAGAGGCAATAATTTTACCATCAGGACTAAAGGCTACTCCTTTAACCTTCTCATTATGGCTAAATTTGGGGCTTTCGCATTTGGAGTCTAGTGCTTTATTCAAATTAGGATCTACCAAATCCTTACATAGACTATTACCATTTATAGCTCTCTGTTTAACAACTTTGGACTCGCTAGCTGAAGCAATAATCTGACTGTCAGGATTAAAACTGATATCCCAGATAGATTGCTCCCCTCCACCAAAAGCCTGCGAAGCTTCTTGTTTGTTCCATAATTTCACTGTATTATCTTTACTAGCCGAAGCAATAATTTTACCATCTGGGCTAAAACTTACGCCCCATAGTCCTTTTTCATGCCCATTAAGAGTTTCTGGTGTAGTGACAGGTTTATTCCAATACCAAAGTATAATCTTTTTATCCCAAGTAGCTGCTGCAATTACCTGGTTATCGGGACTAAAACTTACCCCTCTAACAAAATCTTCAGACTTTTTGAGACAACTAATGGCAACACCATTTCTTTTTTCTTTTACTCCGTTCTCACAAATCCTTTTTACCTCTTTTTCCTCTAGCTTAAAATTTAGATCTTTGATCCAATCTATGGACTTACTTTCTTTACGCCAGAGTTTAATAGTACCATCACGACCTCCTGTAGCTAACATCGTTCCATCATGGCTAAAATCTATACTCCAAACTGCTCTTCCGTCTCCCGTTGGTTTTCTATCATACTCTTTAAGAGTACCCAGTAGTTCTACATTTTTGAATTTGCCATCGTTGCTTCTCCAAAATTTGACAGTGTTGTTACCACCACCAGTGGCGAGGGTTTTGTTATCTTTAAAACTCATGCTTAAAACCCAACCTTGATTAACTTGTTTTGCCGGAATAGTCTTCAATAGTTTGCCATCCAAACTCCAGAATCTAATGGTTTCGTCTTCACTAGATGAAGCAATTATTTGTCCATTGGGAGTGAATTTCAAGGCACGAATAGGGGCGCTATGTCCTTTTATAGTTTTTAGAGAACTTAGATTAACACCATCTTTTTGCCAGAGTTTAATAATTCCATTAGCACTACCTGAAGCAATGATTTTACCATTTGGGCTAAAACTTGCACTCAAAATAGTATCGCTATGCTCCTTTTTAAACTCTTTCAACAAGTAACCCTCTTTAGTCCATAGTTTTATTGTTTTATCCCGACTTGAAGTAAGAATTTGACCATCTGGGCTGAAACTAACACTTCTTACATCATCCTGATGTTTCTCTAGGCGATTAAACTCTCGCACATCATAAACAGCCTGTCTCAAAGTAGTAACAACTCGCATTTGGCTATCACTTGCTGGGAAAAATGCTTGTTTTAACTTCTTTGTAGCTCTCAAGCTTTCTATTAAACCATCCAACTGTTTTGGTTTTATCAATAAGAGTTGTTCGGCAAATTGAGTAAAGGTATTTATCTCTATTTGTTGCCTTTGCCAAAGTGCAAACACTGAGAAACCTAATACAGCACAAACGGCACCACCAATTACACCTGCAATAATACGCTGTTCTAACTTTATTCGGCGTTCCATTTCTTGTTTTTCTTGTTTTTCGCGATCGCGCAGTGCTACACTAGCATCAATAAATTGGTTTTCCTGTTCTTGTAAACCACCAACATTTTTAAAAGCATCGTTACTTCTAAACTCTACAACATGATCTAATCGAGAGCCTTTCAAGAGTTCATCGTTAGCCTGTGACGCATTTTCTAAGCAGATTTTTTGCCACCTTCTGGCTTCACCAGCCAACCAATTCCTCAATATAATTGCTTCTTTTTCTTGCTCAATCCAGCCCTTTAAAACATCCCAAGATAATAGCAAAACTTCATGGGCAATTTCTACAGTTGCAGATTGTTTTAGAGGAGAAGGGTTACTAATTAGTAATTTGGAGCTTAAATTTTCACTACTACTAACCAGCAAATTTGCCTCAATAAATTTTTTGATAGTATTTTTAACTGATTCACCCACAAACTCATGCTGATAAGCTTGTCTACTAACTGTTTTACTGCCTGAATCAGTTTCAATGATATTCACTAATCTTAAAAATATTTGCTTAGTAGCTGTCTTTTCCTCTTCATTGAGGTTTTTATATATGTCGTTTATATGCTTTTGTAGTGCGCCTCTTACGCCTTCTAATTTTTCATAACTTTTTTTAGTTAAGGTGCGTTCTTCAATATTAAGACGACCATCAGCACTAATCGTTTCGCATTCACTTTGCCAAAGCAAATTCAGGGTGTACTGCAATAAAGGAAGGAACCCTTTTTGTCCTTCAACTTCTTTAATAATTTGTTCAACCAATCCTGCTTCAAATACAACTCCATGTTTAGCTGCGGGTTGCTCAATCGCCTGTCGCAATTGCTCCGGGGACATCTCTGTTACTATATGAATATTATTTTGATTTGCAATTTCACCTAAGTCTGGATAATAACTTAATTGCTCTAAAAAATCAGCGCGTATTGCTACAATAATTTTGACACAACTATCGCCTGAATTAGCAGTTTTTACAATACCTGCAATAAAGTTTTGGCATTTTTCTGCGTCTTGATCTGAGGTGAATAGTTGCTCAAATTGATCGACAAAAATCAACCACCGTTCATCTCTTTTCTTTAACGTGCTAATCACTTTAGTCAGTGTATCTGCCTTGGCTTCTAGGGCAATTTCAGACTCTAACTTACTGAAGTTATAATCTTTTTCCTCACTCAGTAAGCACCGATATAGGGAGTCAAATGGATCTTGATTCGGCGTAAAAATGAAGTCATAAAATATTTGATACTCCAAAGATTTTTTTAACTCAGGAACTAACCCAGCCCGCACGACAGAGGATTTACCACTGCCAGAAGCACCTAAAACTAAACTTAAGTTACTGCGATTTACTGCTTCAAATAATCTAGCAATGAGTTTATCTCTACCAAAAAAACGATCTCTATCCTTGAAGTTAAATCTTTTTAGCCCTTGATAAGGTGAATTCTTATTTAGCTTTCGCTGTGTTACTGCCTCAATGGAAGACTGGATAATCTGAGTCTCGATGATGTTCTGAACTGGTGCAAAGGTCAAGTCACCACGAACGTTAGTATCTTTAATCAGGTTTTCTTGTTCCTGAAATTGGCGATCTGGAGTTGATTGGCCCATGCTAGTAACACCTCTGATGTTTTAGCGATTATAGAGGCACGTTTGGCTGTTGATTCAGCTAAAGCCAGTAATGCCTTTCATCTTTGTTGTAGTGTATATATTGTCTGTTGAGCTCAGCTTTTCTTAACTCTTCTTACCTTCTTGCACTGGCTTAAATTCAAAGTTTCCACCAACAGTTACACCGCTGACTGTGTTGGTTTGAGTTTGAGTAATTATCTCCTGTCCACCTGGTTGTTCTTTAAGTTTGCTGAGTAAATCTTGAGCCAACTTGACAATCTCAGGATCGTCATTAACCTTGGCGTTTTCAACTTCTTCTTGTAAAGTAGCTTTACGACCTTCAGAATCAGGCTTTTTTTCTAGTTGTTCGACTGCATTAACTACGTCACTTTGAGCGCCAAATTTCTTATTTAAGGCAGCTTTGAGAGCTGCATAAGCATCTGCGATCGCATCTTTAGCCACAGGAATAGCAAGACCAGTCACAATCGCGGTAGTAATTGCGTCCATATTTTCTCCCTCTCTGTGAATTTTATAATTTATCTTATTTTTGCCCAGTCATCATTATCTCATGCTTGACGATACCACTGCCCAGTTCTTTAACATCTTTTAACATCTCAGCCTTACACAGATCGCACCAAATTTATCCGCAATTACCAATTACCAATTACCCTCTTTCATTCTTCCTTTTTGCCTCTGTTGCAACTGCTTTCAACTTACTATAAAAGTCAGTATGTTTCACAGGATGAGCCGCAGAATCAACATCTCCTAATTCATTACTACTATCAGATTCCTCAGAATTAGACTCACTTATAGCCTCGCGATCGGAGGCAACTTCTGCACTCTTCTCCGTCCAATTTAAAATAGTAAGTTCACCGCCAGACTTGCTAACTTTTACTCCTTCCTCCTCCTCTTTTACCTGATTCAAAACAGGGGATTGACGGGGCGGTAATTCAGAGGCAGCCGGAGTTTCCCATCCTGGTAAATCTATCTCTTCTTGGGGCTGCGTAGCCTCCTCTTCAACTGTCGAATCCAGCGGAAAACTGCTGCAAACTAAACGTTCAAATTCATGATTGAAATGATAGAGAGGTTGACCGCGCCGCTGCCACATAGCTAATAAGTGTTCAACAGAAACGGTTTTGTAACGCCCTTGATAAAGGGCTTCAACGACTGCTAAACGCAACCAATAGGCCGGGTAAATGGTCAACCATTCACCCACCAATTCCTCAACTGTGTCCCCGCTGATGTCAAAACTGTAGTGAACCAGCAGAGACGCTGCCTGTGCAGATATAGCGGTAACATCTGTCATTGTTAATTGTTAATTGTTAATTGTTAGTTGTTGGTTGTTGGTTGTTGGTTGTTTTTTTCGTTATGTTTTGTTGATTGTTTTTTGGCAGCACTTTCTAAGTAATTTAGGTAAGCGTTTAGCTTCGGTGACAATTCATCAATAATGGGCTTGAGCTTGTTTACTTGTTCATTTGTCAATAGGTGCCGAACATAAGCTCGTCTTAACCAGTGCCTTGTTTCATACAAAGAACCTCTCGCTATTTTTACAAAACGTTGATTGTCCTGAAAACTATATCGACCATTTCCTTCAGCAATATTAGCACCAATACTATCGGCTGCGCGAACAATTTGCTTGCCAACAGTATCTTTAGAAAATTGATTCCATTCTTCTACAATATTCCAGATTTTATCTGCTAATTTTTCCGCAAGTTGATAAACCTGTAATTCTTCAAACTTAGTTCTTTCCACCTTCCCCTCCTAACAACTAACAACCAACAACTAACAACTAACAACTAACAACTAACAATTAACTAATCTGATAGCCGTACACCTCCTTCAACAGTTCGCACACCAGAGAAAGGTTCGGGAGTACCTAGCCAGTTGAAGTCGCTGATCCGAAAGGTAAAGCTGCCGATTTGACGCTGCGGGTTAAAGCGCAAGATCAATCCGTAGGTGCGATGGCTATATTCCAAAGTGTAGTCTGTACTGATAACTTCACTGCTTTCTAAGTTAATCGCTGACTGAAATCCAACTCGGAAACCTCCAAAAACTTGTTGCACGATTCCAAAGGAGAGGATTCTCAAATCCACTAAGCGATCGAATAAATATGGCGATAAGCCATCCCGTGCTACCTGCGTGTAAGTCACGTTAAATGCAGTGTAGTCTAAATATCTGCGAGCGAAATGACCAAATTGCCCTTGGATGCCAATACTACCAGCAAGGGAGTTTTGCGAATCGCCGTTGCTGTAAATGCTGGTAACGCCCCTGACTCCTAACGCCAGTTGCACGAAGGGAACTACTGGCCTAGCTGTGTACCTCAAACCCTGTGTCGGGGTGCGGGGTAAGGGTTGCCCACTCCACAGGTTAAAACCGCGACTGACGGCGATGCTGGCTTGAAAGCGGTTGAGATCGATGCGGTTATTGGGCCGGAATAGGGGGAGTAAATCGGGCCGATCGCTCTCAGCATTGATAAACTGATAGCCTACTTGATAGCTAACATTGATGCCGCTGTCACCCAAAGGAATGACGGGGGAGGCTAAGACTGCGCCGACGCTACTATGGACGCTTTGATATCCCAAACTGCCGTTAAATAAGCGATCGCGAAAGCTGTATTCCCCCGTTAGCGTGTGGTTGCCCACATATTGCCGCAACCGCAAGTTACCCCGAAAGTCCTCTTCGTCGAGATTGGGGAATTGGTCAAAGTTGAGAATTTGCGCTGTCCCTTGCAGTTTTGTCCGCGAGCCCAAGTCGGCACTCAAGCTGGCCCTCATCCCGTAATTGTCTGGGAAAAAAGGGTTGTTATCGTGTTTCTCGATCGCCCTCTGAATGTAAAACTGGGGAGTAACATTCAGTTGCACTGGCCCCCCAGTAAATACATCCAAGGAACATTCAGCATACAATCCACCGCGATCGCCCCCATCGAAGCCAAATGTCCAGCAAGGGCCACTCCGCCTGCGGCTATCAAACACTTGCCGCTGGGGAAATATAGGTATTTTAATCGCTTGGTCAAAAACCAGGCGCGGCTTAGTTGTTACTAATTCTTGTGCAGTAGGCGAAATCTGCCTAATTACCGCCCGTTGGGCTCTGATCTCAAATTCTGGCGGCGAAAACGGATCGTTAGTCAGTCGAATATTAGTCGCTACCCTACTGCCATCGGGTAAAATATCGAGCCTTTCAGCTTCAAACCGCACGCGGTTAACAGTACCGACGACTTGCGGAAAGGTGAAAAATTGCCCTCTCCTACCGCCAATTATAACGTTAGCACCGGGAGTGGCCCTAATTCCGCGCACGGGTTGCTGGCTGAGAATGCGATCGCTGAGGGGTTCGTCTAAAAGCCCGCCAGCACTAATATCTGTGGGCAATGTTGGGGCGAGATCGGAACCTGCGGTGGGGATAAAAATCTCGCCTTTGGCTTGTTCAATCGCGCCTGAGTTTAAACCTAAATTGTATTCCATGCGATCGCCGCGCACGACTTGCTGCCCTCGCCTGTAGGCAACATTACCCTCCGCCACTACTTGCCGTGTCAGTAAGTTAACCACTGCGCGATCGGCATCGATTACACTTTGCTGAAACCTAACAATGACATTACCGATCGCCGTTACTATTTGCTGGCGATCGTCGAATTCTTGTCTATCAGCTTTAATCTCTACCGTATCAATACTACGAGGAACGGGGGGA
>NZ_CACA01000090.1:0-12006 GCF_000180455.1 Kamptonema sp. PCC 6506 | reverse complement strand
CTCACTACTTTGGTAGTTACTATTTATTTAGGAGAAATTGAAATGGAAGGATTTTTTTTACTCGTATTTTTAGCTCTAGGCGGTTCTACGATCGCAGGCTCTATTAAAATTGTCAATCAAGGGAACGAAGCCTTAGTCGAAACCTTGGGCAAATATAGCGGCAAAAAATTGGAACCTGGTCTTAATTTTGTCATCCCTTTTCTCGATCGCGTCGTCTATGAACAAACTATCCGCGAAAAAGTCTTAGACATTCCCCCCCAAGCCTGTATTACCCGCGATAACGTTTCTTTTACAGTAGATGCGGTGGTCTACTGGCGGATTATGGACATGGAAAAAGCCTACTATAAAGTAGAAAATCTTCAGTCAGCAATGGTAAATATGGTGCTGACGCAAATTCGCTCGGAAATGGGTCAACTCGATCTAGAACAAACCTTTACGGCCCGTTCTCAAATTAATGAAATTTTACTCCGAGATTTAGACATTGCTACCGATCCTTGGGGAGTGAAAGTAACGCGGGTAGAATTGCGGGATATTGTTCCTTCCCAGACAGTGCAAGAATCAATGGAATTGCAAATGGCGGCCGACAGGCGCAAACGTGCAGCAATTCTGACATCTGAAGGGGAACGGGATTCGGCAATTAATAGCGCTCAAGGTAGAGCAGAAGCTCAAGTTTTGGACGCACAAGCGCGTCAGAAATCGACAATTTTGGAGGCCGAGGCGCAGCAAAAAGCGATCGTTCTCAAAGCTCAGGCGGAACGCCAAAGTCAAGTTCTTAAAGCTCAGGCGACTGCTGAAGCATTGCAAATTATTGGCAAAACTCTGGAAAATGACCCGAATGCTCGCGAAGCACTCCAGTTTTTACTAGCTCAAAACTATTTAGATATGGGTCTAAAAATTGGTAGCAGCGACAGCAGCAAGGTGATGTTTATGGACCCGCGCAGTATACCCGCAACTTTAGAGGGAATGCGATCTATTGTTGGTAATGAGGTGGCTAATTCTGATTTGAAGAAGTTGTCTTAGGGGTCAGGAACCGCTTTCAGCGGTTAGGGGCTAGGGACTAGGGGCTAGGGGCTAGGGAAAGAAGGGAATAAAATCAGCGAGTTTGGTGGAACTCAGAACGTCTTAACTGACGACAGGGGTTGCTATAGCATTACTCAATGCTACATTGTTTGACCTAATCCCCCAACTCCCGAACTATCTCTCTCTTCCCTCTCCTTTTAGGAGAGGGAAAAGGAATAAATCAGGAATTACGCAGAATTACGTATCTTCCTTCTCTCTTAGATAACTAAATCCTTCCTTCTTCCTTCTTCCTTCTTCCTTCTACTTATACTTTCAAGCGAAACAATAGAAACTGAGTTTTTTGCTCCTCATCAAAATTATCATCGCTCACTAATACTAAACTCTGACTACCATCTGGCAAACGCGGCCCTAGAGTCATTCCCTCCAAATTGTACAGAGGAATTTCCAAATCCTTCAAATCTAGTAATAGCTTTTTCTTCACGGGTTCAGCCGTTGTCACCTTACCCTTCAAGCTGTAAATTCTAGAAGTATCAGTAGCACCTCCTAATGCTAACTGAAAAATCTTAGCGCCATATCCATAAACCCCAAAACTACGCTCTAAACTGAGCAAGTGACCGCCTTTACCTATAGCTACTAATTCTGTTAATCCATTCAAAATAGTCAAAGGAGCCGGATCGAGCTGATAGAAATTTTCTGAAACTAATTGCGCTGTTTTATCGACTATGACATAATGCAATAAGCGGAGATTTTTTACCTGCTCTGGGTCGCTATCTTGCATTAAAGGGGCTTCTATAGCTGTAAAGATCCGAAACGGATCGAGACCATCAGCACTCCAGCTTTCTGGGTCTATAGTTAAGGATTCAAAGCCTAAATTGTCAACTACTCCCTGGCCTTGCTTTTCATCTGTGTTATCGGGAAGATAACGCTCTGGTATGGGCACGCTTCCTCGGATTTTCCCAGTTTTTAAGTCAAATTCTCGGACAAAAGGAGGAATGCCAAGATGGGTTACGCCTTCGCTGGCAACAAATACTGACTTGCGGGGAGAAATGGCTATACCTTCAGGGTTTATGGAATCTTTCGAGAAGGTTTTTCCGTCTTTGTCGGCGAGATAAGTAATACCTTCAACTGCGACTCTATCGATGGCAAATTTTCCTGTATCGGCCTCTGCCAGCTTGAGTTTGAGAGTATAAAATCTCGCGTCACCGTATGCGCTGGGATCGTCAGAGATGGCATAAAATCGAAAGGCAGGATCTGTAGAAGTCGCAGTACCTTTGCCATCGTAAGCAATTCCTGATAAACCGCCAACGGGGAGATCGTCAAAGTTGATTTTTGGTAGTTGATACTCGCTTAAGAAGTCGAGGGAGAGGTCTAGGAAAGTTCGATCCTTGGCGACTGCTTGAGGAGGGCTACAGGCTGTAGTCAAAGTTAATAAAATTATGGCTAAACTGAATAAGTGCAAGATGCGCTGGCTTAATAGGTGTGCTAACTTATTGATGGGGTTCCCTGATTTATTTTTATTTGTTTGTAGCATTGTTTTGATATGCAAGATGTGACGGTTCAGAAATGGCTTTGGTGTCGTGGTAACGCAATGGTTCGCGTGGCAAGTTTTACCTTGTTTTCTTTATGGTTGTGCGCTGGTTCTGTTGCTAACGGCCAAACTAATCAACCCACCTTGGATCAATTTTCTCCCAATCCGCTTGAGATTACCACACCCGATCCCCTGCTGCCTACACCTCCTAAAAAAGGTGAAAATCTCGATCCAGAGCAAAGTCAAGAATTGGCGGCGGCTCTGGATCGGTTAAACTTAGAGGCGATCGCTAAGCTGCAAGCTGCGGATACGCCAGGAGCTTTTGAAATTTGGAATCGGGAATTGCGGTTGCGACGTTATCTGGGCCCGGCGGCGGAAGTAGAAGCGCTAAGTCGGGTTGGTAAAGTTGCTTGGGATCGGAGTCAGCAGCTTGAGTTGCAGTTTATTACCCAGCGGTTACAAGCTATTCAAAAGGAAGTTTTGTCTGAATCTCCTGTGAATGCCGAGTTGTTGCAAGGACTGGGTTTGGCTTTTCAACAGGTGCGGGCAAAAGGGCCAGCAGTGGAAGTTTATCAGAAAATTTTAGAGGGGGCGCGATCGCGCTCGGAGATACTAACAGAAGCGCAAACTTTGAGGACGATCGCACAACTTCATGCTAATTGGTTTAGCTACGAAAAAGCGGCTGGTGTCTATGAGGAATTAGCAGCTTTAATTCAGGATCATCGCGATTTGTTTGTGGTCGATCCCACCGTACCAAATCGTAACCCATCTGAGTCTGGTAATGGTACGACTACGACGGCGATACCTGTACCTGCTCCTACTGAAGAGGAATCGCTTAAACAGTTGGCTTATATGTACGAGCAGTCGCGAAAACCTTTGCAAGCGATCGCGGCTAGGGAAAAATTAACTTCCCTATATTTGAGCCAGCAAAATCTTAAGGCGGTTCCTCCTTTAAAAATGGAGATTGCCTCTAATTACGAAGTGCTCGGTCAACTGAATTTAGCAAATCAATACTATCAAGAAGCTTATGCCTCAGCCTTGGTGGTTCAACAATTTGCTGTGGCTAGCGAAGCTTTGGAAAAAATGGCAAAACTCTACCGTTCGCAAAAACAGTGGGATGCCGCTTTGAAGATTTATCAAGTGCAGTTGACTGTCGAGCAGCAGTCTTACAATCTGTATGGGGTAATGGAAACTTACGATCGAATTGGTCAAGTTTATATGGAGTTGAAGGCTTACTCCGAAGCTTTAGCTGCCTATCAAAGAGGGTTAGAAGTTGCTAAACAGTTGAATCACAAGCAAGAATATTTTGCTAGGAAGATTCAGAAATTAAATCAACGATTAAAGAGTTAATCGTAACGCGGATTGTGAGAATAGACAGCGTTTATCCCAGGCAGCTATTGCCAATGGGCTTGCAGTCAGTTTTTTGATAAAACCGCGATCGCGAGTAAATTGCCTCCAAACTGCCCATCGGCCGCTGCAAGAAAGCTCACTCAACGTTAATCTGATTAAGGGTTTCTTGATACTCTAAGACCTATGCCATCAAAGATCGGTCTGGGCGTATTGTCTGTTACCCATTTAACGTGACGCTGTTAATCTGTACTGCTGATGAGTCAATTCAATTCACTGCGATCGCAACCAGTTTCTCGACGGACAGCCCTGAAATTGCTCGGTGTGAGTGCCGCCGGAGGATTGCTGGGCTACTCCCGCTTCTCAAAGCCGCAGCCAGCCGTTTTTCAGCAAGATAGTTTGAACTTGCCACGACTCCTGAATCGCCCCACAAGCGTTGTGGTTGTTGGCGCTGGCTTAGCTGGGCTCGCCAGTGCCTACGAACTTTCTCAGAGGGGTTTTACCGTGACGCTTTTGGAGCGATCGCCTCAACTCGGAGGCAAAATCGCCAGTTGGCCGATCCAAGTCGGCAACGAAACTTTTATGATGGAACACGGATTTCACGGTTTCTTCCCTCAATATTATAACCTCAATAGCCTAGTTAAAGAACTGAAAATTACCGATAATTTTCTTTCTTTAGAATCCTACGCTGTGGTCTTTCGAGATGGCAAATACAAGCCGGAAGTATTCCGTCCCAACCATTCAGCTTTTCCCTGGAATGTAGTGGATTTAGCCGTAGCCTCTCCCAACCGTTTGCGCTGGGGAATCGATCTCACCAAACCTGCTCACTGGGAAGTTTTTAGAGAAATTGGCGGCTTCCAAGCTCAGAAAAGTTTTCAGCGACTCGATAATATATCCGTTGCTGACTGGGTAAAAGATGAGTTTCCGCGAGGGCTTTATGACTTGTATTTTCTACCCTTTGCTAAGTCTAGCCTCAATGCTCCCGATCGATTGAGCGTGGGAGAATTAATGCAATTTTTTCACTTCTATTTTTTTGGCAATCCAGAGGGTTTGGCCTTCAACGGTACGCGGCAAGATATGGGTACAAGTTTAGTTAACCCTATTGCTAAGGCAATTGCAAGTAAAGGCGGAAAAGTATTAAGTGATGTCGCTATCACCGCCATTAACTGCAAAAATGGTAAGATTGACGCTTTGAGCTATCAAGTAGGAAATGTCCAGAGTAATGTACCTTTTTGGGTACAGAAAAACTCTTTCCTTAATGATGGTTCGGCTACGGAATATTTCGGAGCAGGAGATCGCGTATTTGCCACCACAGCGAATGGAAAAGAGGCAATTTCTCTCACCTGTACTCACCAAGGTTGTACGGTTAAGCGAGAGGATGACGGTAAATTTCATTGTCCTTGTCACGGAGCAATTTTTGATACTGAAGGACGAGTTATAGCGGGGCCAGCTCGAAGGGATTTACCGCGTTTTAAAGTGGTGGAGCGGCAGCAAGATGAGTTACAATTATTAGCGGCTGTCAATAAAAATTCTGTTCCCAACTCTCAAGAAACAGTGCAGGCTGATTACTATGTTTTTGCTACTGATGTGCCAGGGGTGCAACACCTATTTACTTTAATGAGTGGTGATGTAAATCAGTCAGTACAAAGTCAGATAGAAAAGTTGAACTTGGCAGATCCATTTGCTGTTGCTCGCTTCTGGTTTGACCGAGATTTTGAATGGGAACACAGTAACTTTACTTCCCTTTCCGGTTATCAACTAACCGACAGCATTACCCTTTACCATCGAATTCAAGATCAATTTATCGAGTGGCATCAGCAGACTGGCGGTAGTGTTGTCGAATTACACGCTTACTGTTACAAGGAGAAAAAATTCCCAAATCAGCAGGTTTTGCTGGCTACTTTTGAGGAAGAACTCTATGAAATTGTACCCTCACTAAAAGCAGCCAATATGTTACATCGGGAACTGGTTAATCAAAAGAATTTTTCCGGTTATCCACCAGGAAGTTATGCGGAACGTCCCCAAACTTCTTGCAATGTGCCTAATCTTTTGTTTGCTGGCGATTGGGTTAAAATGCCATTTCCTTGTGGTTTAATGGAAAGGGCAGTTAGCAGTGGTTTGCTAGCAGCTAATGAGATTATACATCAGGAGGGATTGCAAAGGCGAACTCTCCTAACTGTGAATCCAGAGGGGTTCTTGAAAATCTAATTTTTGTTAACTGTTAACTGTTAACTGTTAACAGTTAACGGTTAACTGTTAGATCCTTCCTTAATCATTCGGCGATTGAAATCGCTACTACACAAACAAAGTCCGCCTGCGCGGACTAAATCAGGAATTATGTAAAGAAATCCGATTTATTGCCTCAACATGATAACAACAACTAACAACTAACAACTAATAATGCAGTCTCCAACTTTGACTACTCAAAATAATCATATTCGCCAGTTAGGTATTAACTACAATTTCTGGTATGTAGTTGCGCGAAGTAACGAGGTTAAAACTCAACCTATAGCTGTTATTCTTTGGAATCAACCGATAGTTATTTATCGAGATAATACAGAGGAAATTCGCGCATTGGAAGATAGATGTCCTCACCGACAAGTTAAACTTAGTCACGGTCAAGTTAAAGGGGATTTGCTAGAATGTGCCTATCATGGATGGCGTTTTAATGCTAGCGGTGAATGTGCAGAAGTCGATTATTTAGCAGATAATCAAAAGTTGCCTAGCTGCAAAATTCGCTCTTTTCCAGTTAAAGAACAAGACGGTTTTATCTGGCTATTTCCAGGGGACGAAACTAAAGCAGAACAAGTTTCTCTGTTAGGTTTACCGGAGTGGGAACATATCAACTATATTGCCACAGTTTCAGTTATTAACTGTCAGGCTCACTATTCGTTTTTAATTGAAAATTTGATGGATATGTATCACGGACATTTGCATCAAGACTGGCAAGCTTGGGCAGAGCCGGTGTTACAAGATTTGGATGAAGATGCTGATAGAGTAGATGCTCACTATCAAGCTCAAAGCTATTACAAAATTGATAAAATTTGGTCGATTTCTCAGTTATTTTTCCCGGCTTTGCGTCGCCTCCATCCAGAACCGCTCGATGTAAGTTATGTTTATCCGCACTGGGTTTCAACTTTAGGCAAAGACTTTAAGATTTACTGTTTAGTTTGCCCAATTAGCGCTACTGCAACTAAGGCTTATTTGATTCATTTTACATCATTAAATGCCTTTTGGCGTTTGCATAAATTGCCTATGAGATTCCGTCGATTTGTGAAGGATAGTTTGTTTGGTGCGGCTCAAAAGTTATTAGATGGTTTGGTGCGTCAAGATGTGCAGATGATTGAGGAGGAACAGCAGGCTTATTTGCAGAATGCTGAACGCAAAGGTTATGAATTAAATCGGGCTTTGGTAAGCGTACAGCGGTTGATGAGGAGTCAAGTTGAAAAGTAGTTTTATACCCCGTTTATTATGTTTATTATTTGGCGATTGAAATCGCTACTACACAAACAAAGTCCGCCTACGCGGACTAAGGAATAAAGGGGTATCACAGGTACTCCAGTTATCCAGATTACTAAATTAGCCTTTGAGTTCAACTTTTTTTCCGTTGTTGCTGATAAAAATTGACAACTTTTTGGACATAGGTAGCGGTGTCACCGCTGCTACAAGCTGTCGATTTTCCAGTCATCCACCAACAAGCTGAACGACGTACTGCTGATAATTCATTGTTACCGCTAGCTTTATATTCATCGCGCAGAGTATCGCCCACTATACAGGTAACAACTGACCGCGCTTTTGCGGTGTCCGCCTCAAATTGTTGGGGTGTTAATTCTTGTTTAATACATAATTTTGACCAGCGGGGAATATTGCCTGGTAAAATTTGCCATTGGCTGTACATTCCATCATTAGGAGAGTTAGGCGGTGCGGCTTGTCGCAGTGCTTCCACGAGTGCGGAAACTTGAGCATTGGAGACTTGCTGTGCTGATGCTGGGAAGGTGTACATTCCCAGGCTAACTATTAGGCTGCTAAGTAGTAGATTTGCTTTCCCGATTAATTTTGCATTCATTGGCGAGACTTTTTTTGAATCTTACTTTTCTCTACTAAGAGTTACTCGATCATCACTCAGATGCCTCTCTCTTAAGTATGATTTGTTTTAGGAATAGGTGCGGATTGCCTCTACTATAGAAATTAGCGAGCGAGTGCGGTAAAATTATGGAAGTGCAACCAAGAGAAATTCGACGTTACATTACACCAGATGACAAAATTCCTTTCTTAGAGTGGTACAATTGTTTGCGAGATGGGAAAGCTCAAGCTAAAATTGATGCAAGGCTTGAACGAGTTATTCTGGGTAATCTGGGAGATTATCGATCGGTAGGAGAAGGTGTCTGGGAACTTAGAATTAATTATGGCCCAGGATACCGGATCTATTTTGGACAAATAGGAGAAACTATTGTACTTCTCCTTTGTGGCGGTGATAAAAGTACGCAACAACAAGATATTGAGAAAGCTAAGGAGTATTGGGAAGATTATGCAAAAAGTGAAAATGCCTAAAAGTGATAGCTACGACGAGTTTCTGATTGAGTCTTTAAAAGATTCGGAACACGCTGCTAGCTTTATCGAGGCTATTTTGGAAGAAAAAGATCCTGAACCTGCACTGCTATCTAATGCAGTCAGAAAAGTGGTTGAAGCTCGGATGAGGATGAATAATCTTTCTGATTCAGCCAAATTGAAACATGAGAATCTTGACAAGATGCTGACAGCGAGTGGCTGTGCAGAAATTTACAGTTTTGTAGAATTGCTGGATGCTTTAGGTTTCCGGCTGGCAGTTACGATTAAAGAAGATGAATTTACAATGGGAATCGACTAAAGTTGCTACTACAGTGATTCTTATTCGTCCGCTAGGGGTTGAATTTCTGGCAGGTTCTATAGAAATTAATCGGCGAGTGCGGTAAAATTATGGAAGTGCAACCAAGACAGATTGAGAACTACCTGAGAGCCGATGGAACAAGTCCTTTTGAGAATTGGTATGACTCGCTCCGAGATACTAGAGCCAGAGTTATAATTAAGTCAAGGCTTGACAGAGTTGAATTTGGTAATTTGGGCGATAGTTCTTCAGTCGGAGACGGAGTATTTGAACTGAGAATTGACTATGGCCCTGGTTATCGGGTGTACTTTGGACAAGTTGGATTAACAATTGTTCTTCTCCTAATAGGGGGAGATAAAAAGACTCAAAAACAAGATATTGAGAAAGCTAAGGAGTATTGGGAAGATTATGCAAACAGTCAAAATGCCAACAAGTAGAAGCTACCACGAATTTTTGATTGAAACTCTCCAAAATTGGGAGGAAACTGCGGGTTATATTGAGGTGACTTTGCAAGAAGGCGGTGATGAACCTAAATTGCTGCCAAAGGTACTTAGAAATGTTGTTGAAGCTTATGCAAAAATGAATAAACTTTCTGATTCAACTCAACTGAAACATAAGAAACTTGACAAGTTACTGACGGCGAGTGGTTGTGCAGAAATTTATGCTTTTGTTGAGTTACTGGATGCTTTAGGTTTTAGGTTGGCCGTTACAGTTAAAGATGATGAATTGATGACTGAGGAAGTGACTAAAGTTGTTATTACGAATGATGGGAGCGATTAAATTGGACATCTCGCCCTGTCTGTGTGATAATAAGGTTAGCTTCCCACTCGTTGGGAAAACTAATTGAATAGAAACGATAAATTTC
Source organism: Kamptonema sp. PCC 6506 (assembly GCF_000180455.1). Taxonomy (NCBI): domain Bacteria; kingdom Bacillati; phylum Cyanobacteriota; class Cyanophyceae; order Oscillatoriales; family Microcoleaceae; genus Kamptonema; species Kamptonema sp. PCC 6506. The sequence continues at coordinate 2,382 of NZ_CACA01000090.1, read as the reverse complement.
CTGATAGTGAGCTTGCCAACTTATGTCTACTCTCTGGGGAAACTAATTGAATGGAAACTCTATTCTGCGAATACAAAATCAAATAAATGGTGGGCCATTTCTAACTTGCTGCAAGGTGGAATTTCTAGTTGTTGCCCCTGACAATTAATCAAAATTGCCTGATTAGTATCGCTATTAAAACCCGCACCTATTTTATCAATTGGATTGGCCGCGATCGCATCTAACTTCTTCCTTCCCAACTTCTCCAACGCAGGCTTGACAATATCTCCAGTTTGTGCTGCAAATCCGACCAGTTTTTGATGGGGCTGCTTCAAACTCCCCAACTCAGCTACAATATCCGGCACGGGTTCCAAAGGCAAAGAACTAGGAAGCGATCGCTTAGGCAACTTCTCACTAAAATACTCCCTCGGCCGCACATCCGCCACCGCCGCCGCCATCACCGTTACATCCGCCTCCGGGAAACAAGACAGCATCGCCTCGCGCATTTCCAAAGCACTCACAACTGCGATCGCTCTCAAAATTCCCCTGGGCAATAACCTCTCATCTATACTATGTACCAAAGTCACTGCCGCCCCTCGATGCAAAGCCGCCACAGCCAAAGCCATCCCCATTTTACCGCTAGAAGGATTGCCGATAAACCTCACCGGGTCGAGATGTTCCCGCGTTCCTCCCGCACTAATTAACACCCGCTTACCCCTTAAATCTTGCTTGCCCCCAGTATGCAGCAACGATTCAATGTGCGCTAAAATCTCACTTGGTTCCGCCATCCGACCAGCACCGACGCGATCGCAAGCCAAAATCCCAGCACCAGGCTCCATACCACAAAAACGCTCATCTGTCAATACTTGCCGCCAATTCCGCTGCACCGCCAACTGTTCCCACATATCCGTATTCATCGCCGGGGCCAACAGAATTGGACACCGAGAAGCCAGCACAACATTAGTCAGCAAATTATTCGCAAAACCCCCCGCCAACTTCGCCAAAGTATTAGCCGTCAGAGGCGCAATAACGAAAATTTCTGCCCATTCTCCTAACTCAATATGTAGCGGGCGCGAGTGTGTGGGTTGCCAAAAATCGCCATCCGTATAAGCAGAATGGCGAGACAAAGTAGCCACACTCAAAGGCGTAATAAACTCTTGGGCCGAATCAGTGAGAATTACCCTCACCTGGGCACCTGACTTAGCCAAAGTTGAAACCACTTCGCAGACTTTATAAGCCGCAATACCGCCACTAATCCCAATTAAAATTCTTCTGCCATTCATACTACCAGGAATTATTGACGCGGCGGTTAAAACCGCAGCTACCCAGATAAAACCCGCCTGCGCGGGTTCTATTCTCTGACTCAATTTTCAGTCCGCGCAGGCGGACTTCGTTTGTGTAGTCGCGAATTCTATTCGCCAGGAATTATTAACATTTGCGAGAAAAAAGAATAACTAACTCGATCTTCAGTTAAGCTTCATCGTAAGCTTCCATATCCAGCAGGTGGAAATAGGGTTCGGCTAACTCTGGACGCTGAAAGGCTATAGCCCGAAGCAAATGCCAATCATTTAATCCCTCAAAAGGATCGGTGTAATCATCTTCCTCCAAACGAGTGGCCAACTTTGCCACATCCTCCGAAGTCAGTGCAGCAATATCACGGGATGCTTTGATCAAAGTCTTCATCGTTTGCACCTTCCTTAAGCGGCACCTGCCTTAACCATTAGTTTTGGAGTCTTGTTTAAAGATCCATATTACATCCTAAACCTTTAACTCGTTTTTGGCATAGTTTCCACAACAAAACTTCGCATTAAATCTATCACTTCCGGCCGAATCTCATGCCCCATATCAAATTCACGATACTGCACCCGGCCACCCAAAGCAGTCAAATCGTCTCGCGATCGCACCGCCGCACTCAAAGGCACAACCGTATCTTGCCTGCCATGTACAATCAAAGTGGGCGGTAAAACCTTGCTAGCAGGTTGAGGAACAGAGTGCAAATATCCACTCAGACAAATTAAACCTGCCAAAGGCAAACTTAACCCCACATCCAGAGTCATCGCGCCGCCTTGGGAAAACCCGCCCAAAATAGTCCTAGACAAAGGTATCCCGATCTTACTTTCTAAAGACAGCAGCCAATCCCTCAGCATTTGCCGACTTTGGGCCAAACCTTGATACTCCTTAGTTTGCAAGTCATACCACATTTTTCCCCCCAGCACTTGAGGATGAGGAAAAGGTGCATCTGGGAACTCAAAATGGTAATCAGGCAAATTTAGCACTGGAACTAAGGATGCCAAATCATGATAATTTGCACCCCATCCGTGCAGTGCAACAATCACGCCCACAGGTGTTTGAGTAGTTTTTGCTGGCACACTAATAGATTGTAAAGACATGGGTAATTGCTAA
>NZ_CACA01000091.1:0-37590 GCF_000180455.1 Kamptonema sp. PCC 6506 | reverse complement strand
GCAAACGAAGTCCGCCTACGCGGACTAAAGAATAAAGGGGGTATTTAACCTGATTTGGTATAATATACCGCCCAGAGGGCGGGGTTACGTGAAAAGTCCGTAAGTCCTAAAATACTTATTCTGTAACCAAATTTAACTCATAAGAAATGGGTTCACGCGCCTGAGAAACTACTACAAATTCATAGTAACCATAATCATCTAGCCGCTCGGAAAAACTTACTTCTTGAGAATCTTCTAATAAAGCTCGTGATTTTTGCCGATTGCCAGGAGTATAAATTGATAACAGGGTTGATTCAGGGGAAGCTTCCAGATTTAGCCGCAGAGTTTGACCTCTTTTAAATCGAGCAATGTAGGCTTTTCCTTGTCCAGGTTGCAGGGTATCACTAACTTTTTCACTAGAAGAGTTGGAGGCAAATTTAATTTCCTCTAGCTGAGTTCCATCTTGCAAGGCTTTGAGTTTATCTGTAGTAATTGCCTGCCAAACCTGACCAATAGGCAAATCGATTAAATTACTATCGCGTGGCTGTTCTGGAAACAAATAAAAGAACTGAGCATCGGCGAGGTCGTAGAGAGCGCGGCTACTTAAATTTAATTTATTAACTTCAACTTTCCAGCGGTTGATATCGGAAATATCATAATTTCCCAATCTTTGGCGGGATTCTGCGCTGATGCTTTCCAATTTATTCAGTAAGTTATCAGCGATCTGATACCAACGTTCGCGCCAAGCTAGATCGGCTGCGTCTTTGCTCAATGGTTTTCCGCCTAATTCGGGATATTGAGCATAGAAAATCTGATCTACAAAGGTGACAAAAAAGTTGCCGTCTACGGTCATTTTTTCGAGGCGATCGCGCAAAGCATCTTGCCGGTTCTGTTCCGATCGCACTTCTTGGTCTATCTTCTGCGGACGAGTAGAGTGTTTTAACCAGTAGTTACCTGCAAACCAACCTACTCCACCCATTCCCGCCATCACTAGCAATACGAGCATTGCTGCTAGCAAGGGAGAGGACTTGCGAGGAGTTGGAGGAACAGGGGAAGAAGACGGCGGCGAAGTTGGTGGCGCGATCGCGGCGAGCTCTGGCGGCGGCTGAGTCGCAGGTAAATAAGGTTGAGGAGGGGATACGGAGCCTCCGCTGAGAGCTTGGAGTACGTCTGCGGCTCTCTGGTAGCGATCGCCTGGACGCTGAGCTAGCATCCGATCCAAAACTGCTCCCAAAGTTGGCGAGAGCGAACATTCCCGCCGCCAGTTCCAGGTAAGGGTGTAGCCATCTATGAGCTGTTGCGGTTCCTTACCCGTCAGCAACACCAAAACCGTCGCCGCCAGTGCGTATAAATCGCTGTGAGGAAATACAATTCCCATTTGCATCTGTTCGTCGGGAGCATAACCGACTTTACCTAATCGCGTGGCCGCGATCGCAGCACCATGTTGCTGGCCGTATTGAGACTCTAACGTTGCGGCCACTTGCTTAACGCCACCAAAGTCAATCAGGACAGGTAAACCGTCAGCAATCCGCAGGATCAGATTATCGGGAGAAATGTCGCGGTGAATCACTCCTAGAGAGTGAATATAATCGAGCACTGGTAACAGTTTGAGCAGCAAAGACGTGCATTCTACCTCACTAAACCGCAACCCCTGAAGCTGGCGATCGCTTAAGAGAACGCGGTAATTTTGCCCTTCCACATAATCTTGCACCAAAAATATGTATCCCTGGCGATCGAGCGTGACCCGGAATAGCTCTCGGAAGCGCGGGATTTGAGGGTGTTCTAGCTTGTAGAGAACCCCTGCTTCCCGCTCGAAGAGTTCCTGAGATTTTTCTAAAGCGTAACTACCTTGCACTTGGGGGGCAAATTCTTTTAAAACGCAGAGTTCATTAAATCTGTAGGTATCTTCAGACAAATAGGTGCGTCCAAAGCCGCCGTGTCCCAACTCGCGCACAATGCGGTAGCGGTTGCTGAGAATGATGCCGGAATAGATAGGATTACTCATAAAAAAACTCGGTAAGTGGGAAACGAGCGAGGCTTTAGCCCTTATAGGGAAACGACGCGGGTGGTTTTAACCACCGTGAATCTTCAAAATGCGTAGCTGTAACCATCCTTTTTATGGACAGTTTTGCAGTATTTGTAATTAATCCCCGACACCAATTCAGGTACAGAAATATTGAAAGACCCGGAAGTTCTGATGGCAACACGCCCAACATAAGTGCCGATTTTCTTCCCGGAAGTGACAACTGCTTTCACAATGTCACCCGTTTGGAAACCCTTGATAAATTTAAGCCTGGGAACATAGCGAGACGGGAATCCAAACTTGTCAGTACGGCACATTTGGCGTGTCCCGTGACCCATAGCTTTAATTAACAATGGTTGATTTGTTAATAGGTTAACCGAGTCAATTTGTCCCACACAAGCAGCCTCAATCCAATGGGTTTTAGGCAAATTCAATCGAGTTCGATTGAATTTAGTTAAACCGCCACTACCAGTAGAAACAGGTAAACCAGTTTCCTTCAGTCGATTAAATAATCCCCAGCGAGTTGAGTTAACTGCTGCTGCATCCTTGAGAGGTCGTTTTGCTTGAGACAAAATGCGCTTCAAAATATCTGGCTTTTTAGCTAGAAACTTCTCAATACTCTGAGTGCCTTTTTTTGTATTACACTTTTCGCAAGCAAGGCAAAGATTAGAGATGCAGTTAGTGCCACCCTTTGCTTTGGGGTGAATATGCTCAACTTGTAACGGTACATTTTCAACGGCGCAGTAAGCGCATTTCCGCTCCCATTTATTAAGCAAATATTCTCTAACTTCGTAGCCAACCAATTCTCCCTGTTGATATTCAACGCCCGAAATCTCTGGATTTTCTAACTGTTGCAAATCAAACCTGACTAACTCTTCAACAATTGAGCTAATAGGTGCAAGTTTAATTAGTCTTTTTACCCAAGTCAAGGTGGTTTCAACCCGATGTTGCAAACTTGGCGCTAACCAACCTTTAGGGCGTTTCCGGTTTAGAAATCTGGCTTGACGATAACGAGTATGGCGGTTTCTCCTTCCTCTACAAAGTGAGCGACGAGATTCCAAACTTGCTTTAATTGCCTGACCTCTATGGGTTAGTTCAGCACCCCAAATAACTTTTTCTCCTTGCAATAAGGCTATACCAGTTGTTTTAGAACCGGGGTCTATTTTTAGGGTGATTGGTTCGGGAGTTGCGATCGCATTTTCGTTAAGAATTATGGTAAACGGATATCTTCTGAACACTACCGCTTTACCAGAGGTTAATAACTTACGAGCTAATCCTGGTTGTATTGGATTAATTGGCCGTTTCTGGGTATCTAAAACAAAAACAAAATTAGACATTTTTCAGTCCTCCCTTGCGGGGTAACGTTCGCTTCGTCAATGTTATGTAGGCTTGTTAGGGTAGCAACACTGTTCCAGTGACTTTAGAACTGTTTAATTACTACCGACAGAGCGGAAAACTAGCGTCGCATTCTCCGGTGTCGTGACCTAAATAACGGAGTAAATTTACTTAGACTGGTCAGAACAGCTTGTTTTGAGTATTGCTCTTACAAGCGAGCGTGGCTTCAGCCCTGAGTCCCTGACTTTAATTACCTGTTAACTGCTAACTGTTAACTGTTAACCGTTAACTGTTAACTGTTAAATGTTAACAAATTTATTTGCCTTGCTCTTTTTGCAGAGCTGCCAGAATTTCAGGTCTTTTCATGCGTGCGTAGCCGCGCAGTTTTCGCTCTTTGCCAAGAGCCTTGAGCTTTCTGAGTGAAAGAGCTTCGTAATCATCCTGTTGCGGCTGCGGCTGTGTCTTTGAAGGAGATTTTGGCTGTGTTTTTGGCTCAGACTTGACCTCAGATTTTGACTGCGATCTTGACTTAGATTTTGGTTTTGACTCCGGCTCAGCCTTCGGTTTTGATGCTGGTTTGGGAGTTGCTTGCAGTTGGGTGCGGATCGCTTCTATTTGATCTTTTAGCTCGTTTTCAAGGCTTTTAATTGCTTCTACAACATACTGATTAATTGCTTGAGCAGTCCACTCAAGCTGGCGCTCAATTAGTTTTTCTAGTGCTTCTAACTGTCCGATCGCACCTTCCTGATTCACTTCAGAAGCAATAGAGGAAGAGGGAGTATTGCCGGGTTGTTCAATTTTCTTAGCCAAGTTATCTACCCTTTCGTGAAATGTTTTTTCAATTTTTGCCAGCAGATTTTTAATCTGTTCTATTTCGCCATTTTCCGAATTTTGCTCTGATAGAGCTTTAACTTGCTTTTTGAGCAAGTCTTCATTTTTCTTAACAGATTGTTCTATTTTCTTAGTAAGACTTTCTACCTTCTCCTGAAATGATACCTCAAGTTGTTGCAGCAAACTCTTAATCTGTATTGTTCCCTCAGCAGGAGCAGCAACTAATTGTTCCATCTGGGCTTTAGCAATTGCGGCTTCTTCGTCAGTCATCTCAAAAACCCATGCCCACAAATGCTCTGTGCCGAGTTCGCGAGCAACGATACACCAATCTGCACCGCAGACAACTTCAAATTCTTCTTCGTTGCTGTAGGCTTCAGTGCGGCGAATAATCAGGGGTATCAAGTTGCTTCCTTGCTCAATCAGGCTTCTCCTGAGAGCTTCGCGCCGATCTTGAGGAATTTCCTCTCGTTGGGATTCTGGAATAGCTATTTGGAAAGTGTAAATTTGGCTGTGACTAATTGGCTTGATCCGCAAATATTCAATAATTCGGCTGGGAGTGTCTGATCGATCCATCTTATTAGAAGTCCCCTTTTGTCTTTTGTGATGAGTTTAACTGCGGAAGTGACACAGAGGTATACATTGCTTTACTCATCTTTACTTTTGTTGATTTTCAACAGATGCCTTGAATTGATGGTACTGCTAGCGGGTGGCGATCGCACCACCTACTATGATGGGCGATCGCATATTTATAGCAGAAGGTAGAAGGTAAAAGGCCGCTATACTGAAAAATTTAATTATCTAGAAGGGTAAAAGGAAAATTTAGTCTTCAACAGTTAGAATTTCTGAGACTATTTCGATCCGCTAAGCAGAACTTAGTCAAGCGTGGGGGATTTGTGTGATACTGATACTATTGCCTGAGTTATCTTTGTCAGTAAGCATAGGGTGAGTACATGGACTCTAATGAGCTGAAATTTCTCCTCAAATTGCTAGGTTGTCGCGATTATCGTTCTTCTTTAGCTAAGACGTTTGACAGCATCAAGAACAAAAATAAAATTTGTCAAGATTTGGGCACTCGTGGCTTGGTAGACTACTCCCGCGAAATTGCCAGCGTTAAGATTTTACCACCCGGTCGCGCCCTGCTCAAAATGGATACAACTCAGTTACCGATCGCGCCAAATGACTTGAAGGTGTTAGAGGCGCTAGGTAAGGTTTCGGCAAAAATCGCTCCCAGCAAAATCTCGGTAAAATCAGTGAAGTCAGCAGAGCGAGATACGATCTTGGAAACTTTGCGCGATCGCGGGCTAATAGAAGCTGAAATCCAAATCAAAAGGCAAAAAGCAGAAGTCTGGCTAACCCCGCGAGGGCAAGAATTTTTACGAGATGATTACAACCCGAAAGGATTAGCAACTATTAGCCTCGATCTACTAAGTAACTATCTCAAATTTTTACGGAAATCTCTATCAGCAGATACTTTATCTGGAACGCCTCCAAAACCGGAGACAATTTCAACTCAAAAGCCTCAACCAACCCTATCGCTACCTACTGGCGAGTTAAATGATGATCTAATTTTGCAAGCAATTCGAGATTTAGATCGCGAACTGAATACAAATAATTATTTGCCAATATTTCATCTGCGAGAGAAGTTACCAAACCTTTCTAGGGAGCAATTCGATCAGGCCATCTATCGCTTACAGCGGCAGGATCGGATAGAGCTGAGTTCCTTACAAGAAGGGATGAACTACACCCCGGAGCAAATTGAAGCTGCCATTCACCAAGATTTTGGAGGGCCACTGTTTTTCATTATTGTAAATTAAATAGGACTTAGCAATGAAGTACAAAATTTTGTCACGATCGCTACAAAATTCTGTCATTGCGAGGAACGAAGCAATCCCAAAAAACCTATCCGTAAATCATGTTAAAGCCTTGCATCTAGTTTTTTAGCAATATCAAGTCACGTTATTAGGAAAAATAGGTTGAAATATGACATCCATTGAGCAGATTATTCAACGAGAAGTTAACCCCTTCGATCCGGTAACTTTTTACACTGGTAACTTTTGGCAAGAACAACAAAACTCAGAACTTATCGTTGAGTCAATTCATACTGAGGCGATCGACAAAATCATAAAATATCTCGATATAGTATCGAGAGATCATCAAACTCGTACCCTATTATTATGTGGCGATCGCGGTTCTGGCAAAAGTTATCTTTTGGCACGCCTCAAACACCAACTCAACTCCAAAGCCTTTTTTGCCTACATTGGCCCCTGGGCGGAAAGCGATCACATTTATCGTCACATTTTGCGCCAAACTGTTGATAGCCTTATCCAAATTCCTGAAGGTGCAAAAGAATCTCAATTACTCCTATGGCTCAAAAGCCGATCTGCCTTTAAAGACCGCAGCTTAATGAAGCGAGTATTCGGTGAACGCCAAGTTTTTATTAGTAATTTCAAGGCAACTTATCCAGTCGGTATTTCTAATCCAGACAAATATTTTAGGGTGCTGTATTCTCTCACAAATCCAGAGTTATACGACATTGCTTGTCAGTGGTTGCGCGGCGATGATTTAGACGAAGAAAATCTCAAAGCGTTAGGCTTGAATAAATCAATAGAAACTGAAACTGACGCTTACAACATTCTCGCAAACTTCGGTAGAATTTCCAGTGAAACACAGCCAATTGTACTTTGTTTTGACCAGATAGACAAAAAAGCTATTCCCCCTAATGGATATCGCGGTCTCCAACCGCTATTCAGCGTCAATACTACGATTCACAATGAAAAACTAAAAAACTTTTTGATAATTATTAGCCTCGTTACAAACACATGGAGACAAAATGAAAAGCAAATATTAGAAGCTGACAAAGATCGTTTAACGGGTGGAATATTCCTAAAATATATCACTTTAGATCAAGGAGAAAGCATCTGGCAAAAACGTCTTTTTCCACTTCACCAACAAGCAACTCCCAAACCAAAATCTCCAATTGAACCTTTATCTAGGCAAGCGCTAGAAGAAAAATTCCCTGGGGGCAAAACAAATCCCCGCTATATCCTACAGCTAGGACAGCAATTAATTCAGGAATACAAAACAGGTACAAATACTCCTCCCGATTCTATAGCAGCATTCCAACTGGTTTGGCTTAAAGCATTCAAGAAAACTCAGACCAAATATTCTAAAATTAGCCAAATTTCGGATATTGACTTAATGGCAATGTTGCAGGAAACTTTAACAGCTTTGGAAGTCAAAGGAATTAAAACTAAGCTATTATCTAGCCCAACTTTTGCTAGTTCTTCCCTTAGCTATCAAGCACCTAATCAGAAAATACGAGTAGGAGTAGTCTGGGCAGAATTTCTCAATATGAACGGCTTTTCCTCTTTGATGAAAGCTTGCCAAAAAGCAATTAATGATAACTTGTGCCAAAGTTTGTATTTAATTCGAGCAGCAGAAATTGGTAAACCAACCAACCAAGGCTATAAAATTCATACTAAAATTTTTACGGCCTCTTCTCACCATCATATCAAACCTAAGCTAGATTCTGTGTGGTATCTGGCGACTTATCATAGTTTAGTTAATGCTGCTTGTGCTGGAGAATTAGTAGTAGGGTATCAGACTCTTAACTTAAGCGAATTAGAAGCTTTGATCCGCGAATCTAAGGTTTTGGATGATTGTCAATTATTGCAGGATTTAGGAATTATTCAAACAAAAGAGAAAGATCCTATCTCGCCGCCAGGAAAGATTGATTTAAACCCTGTTAAGAATTTTCTCTTGAATTTAGTGACAACACAGTTCCACATGGGGCTGCTCACTTTAATTAACAATGCTTGCAGTCAGTTCCCTCAAGTGAATCAATCTCAAGTTGAACAACTAATTGACGAGCTTTGTCAGGAAAATAAAATTTTAATTCACGATACCAATGCCAAATTAGAAGAACAATTAATTTTTCTAGTACCTAACATCTGATCGAAAAAATATGTATTTTAATCAATGTTTTACCTAACAAAAGCCAACGATATCCAAGCTGCAATTACCAAATTTGCCACTGCTGAAATTATATGGGCGGATACAGAAGTAGCCGACTGGCAAACTCCCAATCCTAGATTATCACTGATTCAAATCTTAGCCGATCCTAATGATTTAACAGGTGATTTTGCTTATATCCTAGATGTGTTAGACAAGCCTGAATTAGTTGAAAATTTTATTGACCTAATTATGGCAAATCCAACTATAGAAAAAGTATTTCATAATTCTAGCTACGATTTAAGATACTTGGGAAAAACTCAAGCTAAAAATGTTACTTGTACTTGGAAAATAGCACAAAAATTATCACTAGAACGCCTACAAGTCCCTAACCGTCAACTTAAAACCTTAGCCGCCGGACTCTGCAAATTTACTGAGATAAATAAACAGGAACAGACAAGCGACTGGGGACGAAGACCTCTAACCCAAAAGCAGTTAGACTATGCCAAAATGGATACAGTTTATCTCGCCGGCGTACACCGCCGCTTACTAGAACTAACTAACCAAAAGCACCTTATTATAAAGAGTAATATATCCATGCCACCAGCTAACAAATCTAAAATTACCTCCTTTAGCGTCACTAAAGTCAGAGTTGCCTTTGAATGTCCCCGCCTGTTTTATTTAGGGCATCGATTTGGCGGTATGATGATGTTTTTGCCACCAACAAACTCGCATAAAATTGGTAGTAATTTTCATTCTTTAGCTGATCGTTGTGCTTTTCTTGCCAAGCAAGACTCTCGGTTTCCAGATTTATTTGAACCCACACCTAACCAATTAAAAGTAGAGGAAATAGTTGCTGAAATGCAGCAGCTATTTTATGAATTAGCTTTTTTTCCTTACCTACAAGCAACCATCAAAACCGCCCCAGAAAAAGCACAGGGACTATTACTAATCTGGCAAGGATTAAAAGGGTTAATTCACCGTTGGGCTGAATTACTAACTATCAACCGCCGCCATTGTAGTGCTAAAGAAGTCATTGCTAAAACTCTGCTAGATTTGAGTCCTAGCGTCAAGCATTATTTCCAGTTACCTAATGGTAAACAACAGTTAGTACAGGGGAGATTTGACAGTGTAGTTTATGACTTTGAACACCATCGCCTCTGCGTTTTGGAATATAAAACTTATCAGTCGCTAGACAAATCTGGACAACTAGCCCAAGTTGCTCTTTATTGCTATATGCTGCGAGAAAAGATGGGAGTGCCGATCAATTCAGCAGTGTATAGCGTACTCCCAGATTGGCATGAATTGACTTTCACTTGGGATGAGCTAGAAAATACAGTTAATCAGTTAATCCCGCACAAATTACAACAAATGCAGGAGTGGATTGCTTGGGAACCATCACAACTCAATCCCCCACCACCAACGACTCAGCCTGATTTATTGTGTCCGATTTGTCCACAGCAAAAAAAGTGCCAAAGCTTCTTTGAAGTTAGTAGCGGTAAATCTACCGTAACCCCATCTAAACCTACTCCTGAAGTTAGCAATAAAACAGCTAAAGGTGAAAAGGTAAAACCTACGATAGATGCGTTTAAGCCTCAGAAGCCTGTCACAGAAAAGCCAGGTATACAAACAAATAATGAAGCTGATGCTATCGGCAAACAGTTAGTAACTACTTTGCAATCCTTTGGCATTGGTGTCGATTATTTAGGTGCAGCAGTTGGCCCAGCTTTCATCCGGGTAAAACTTAAACCTCATCTTGGTGTAAGAGTTGTTTCTTTGTTAAATAGATCCGCTGATTTACAGGTACAAATGGGGATATCGGCTCTCCCTTTAATTGCTCCTCAGCCGGGATATGTGAGCGTTGATTTGCCTCGTTTCGATCGGCAAATTGCCAGTTTTAATGATTACATTCAAAAACAGATAACGCCTGTTGATTTACCAGTGCGAATTGCGATTGGGGTAAATTTAGATGGTGAGTTAGTTGAGGCGAATTTATCCGATCCAAATACTTGTCATTTTTTAGTTGGGGGGACAACTGGCAGCGGTAAGAGTGAATTTTTGCGATCGCTTCTCCTCAGTCTCCTCTACCGCTATTCTTCCAACCACCTTAAAATCGCTCTCGTTGACCCCAAGCGCGTTACTTTTCCAGAATTTGAGCAGATACCTTCGCTTTACTCACCCATTGTCAAAGATAGCGATCGCGCCATCGAATTAATGACCGATTTAGTTACCGAAATGGAAGCTCGCTATCGAAAATTTGAATTAGCTAGTTGTGGGGATATTACATCATATAATAATCAAAAATCTGTCAAGTTATTGCCCCGCATTGTTTGCATCTTTGATGAATACGCCGATTTCATGGCAGAAAAAGAAACTCGCAATGCACTTGAATTGAGCATCAAACGCTTAGGAGCAATGGCAAGAGCCGCAGGCATTCATTTAATTATTGCTACTCAACGCCCAGAAGCAAAAGTTGTCACCCCTTTAATTCGTTCTAATTTACCTGGAAGAGTTGCCCTTCGCACTGCTACCGAAGCAGATTCGACGATTGTTTTAGGTAACAGTCAAAAAGCAGCCGCTTATTTGTTAGGTAAAGGCGATTTGTTTTACCAAGTCGGTTCGGATTTGCATCGGTTGCAAAGTTTATTTGCAGCTAGTTTCCAGCTATAACAACCGCTTTCGTCTGCAATGTTTTGTTAAGCTTGTTCATTAAAGCTACCTTTCTGCTCCGCCCAGTTCAAAAGCGCATCTAAAGCAGGGCACAAAGCCTGCCCCCACGCAGTCAACCTATATTCAACTTTAGGTGGCACCTGCGGATATATCTTGCGGATTACAATCCCATCAGCTTCCAGCTTTCTCAATTGCTGAGCCAGCATCTTTTGAGAAATGCCTGGAATAAGGTTCTCAAAATCAGAATAGCGTTGTACTTTTCCGTCAAACAAATGGAAGAGGATGATCAGCTTCCAGCGTCCTTCCAGCAATTGTATTACTTCTAACGCATCAGACGCTGCGGTAGACGGTGTATAAACCTTTCTCATGGGTGAGTAACTTACTTTTTAGTGCGTTCTTGATTATTTGTAAGTTTAATTAGAAAATTCCTGTATGGCAACTTCGCAGCAGATCCAGTAATGTCTATGGACTTAGAGCTTAGTGGAAAACGGGTATTGGTTACGGCTGGTACCAAAGGAATTGGTAGAGCAGTTGTCACCGTCTTCCGAGATTGTGGAGCGAGCGTGCTGGCTTCGGCACGAGCCCGCCCGGACTCTTTCCCAGAAGAACTATTTATCGCCGCTGACCTAACGACAATAGAAGGATGTAATGCAGTGGCGGATGTTGTCAGTAAACGAATGGGTGGAGTAGATATCGTCATTCATGTTTTGGGCGGCTCTTCGGCACCGGCTGGTGGTTTTGCGACACTGAGCGAAGAAGTGTGGCAGCAGGAATTGAATCTCAACCTTTTCCCTGCTGTACGCCTAGACCGTGCTTTACTGCCCGGAATGGTGGCACAAGGGGAAGGTGTAATTATCCATGTCACATCAATTCAGCACCGGCTTCCCCTACCGGAGTCAACTACTGCTTATGCTGCGGCCAAAGCCGCGCTCTCAACGTACAGCAAAAGCTTGTCTAAAGAAGTCTCACCAAAAGGCGTTAGAGTCTTGCGTGTGTCTCCGGGATGGGTTGAAACGGAGGCATCTGTGGCCTTAGCCGAACGACTTGCCCAGCAAGCAGGCATCGATTATGAGGGAGGTAAGCAGATCATTATGGAATCACTTGGTGGCATTCCGATCGGGCGACCGTCAAAACCTGTTGAAGTGGCAAATCTAATCGCATTTCTCGCGTCTCCACGCGCGGCGACTATTACTGGTACAGAATACGTAATTGACGGAGGAACTGTACCCACAGCTTAACGTGATTTTGATGGATTCCGATTGCCAAGAGCCATGCTTGGACAATAGCGATCGCCAAATCTCGTTAGTTACAAATGAAATTACTAATAGCGCTGAATTAGTCCGCGTAGGCGGACTTTGTTCGTGTAGCCGCGATTTCAATCGCCGGGATATTTTTCTCACAAAATCAAAAACCCGGATTCTTAATGAAACCGGGTTTCGGAAATTATTTACCCCTCCTCAAAACTATTTATTTTGAGCGTGAAAATCCTTAAACGTCCGATAATTTGTCACAGGATCGTACAACTGACAATTTTTAGTAATCTCCTTCATCAAAGCCCAAGAAAACTTACTCTCGTGCAAATATTCTGGCCAATTTTCCTTTAAACTACTGTGAGCTAACCGTAAGTTATACCAAGGAATAGCTGTTGAAAGGTGATGAGGAATATGTACATTAATATCGTGGCACAGAAACTCAACCCAAACGGGATAATCGCAATGTACGGTTCCCGCTAATTGCGCTAAAGCTTCATTCCATTCTGAGGCAGGACTAAAGGCAATCTTAGGCGTAGTATGATGTACAAGCGTAAATGTGCTCATCCAGAAATGGTAAACCAGCCAGGGCATAAGCCAAAAATTAACAAATCCCCAAATACCAGTTGTAGCAATCAAAGTAGGAAATCCGATCGCAGCACCAATCAATACTACCAAAACTGAAAACCGCACTTGTTCCCGCTGTTTACCCTGAAACTGCGACCAATCAAAATGCAATTTTGCCCAGTGAGGGATTGACCCAATCCACCATAACGGCCCCATAATTAGCCGATAAAAGAATTGCAAAGGTTTACTAGCATTTGCATATTCCTCTGCGGGCCAAGGATGCCAAGCATTATCTTCGCCTATTTTATTCGTATGCTTGTGGTGGTGATTGTGCAGTAACCGCCAAGCATGAAACGGGTAAATTAAAGGCAAAAATGTTAAATGGCCAACTAAATCATTTACCCAGCGACGCTTAGCAAATGACCGATGACCGCAGTCGTGGCCAATCACAAAAAAACCGGTCAACGCTGTACCGGTAAAAATCCAGACCAAAGGCAATAGATACCAAGGTGATATTGCTAGTAGCCAATAACCTAAGCCGACTAAAGCAACATTAATAACTACTTTTGTCCAAGCTTTTTGTGGATTTTTAGTAAAAACTTCGCGCGGCAGAGTTTTGAGAATATCTTTGAGGCGCAAGTCTGTTGCGGCGGCAGTAGATGCCAAATTACGAGGTTTTGCGATCGATGCTGTCATAAAATCGGTTTAGTTTCTCCGTATCCCAGTAGAAATTTGTAACAAAATTAACAAGAGGAAAATTTAGCCAGCTATAATTCCGCAGCAGACAGACGTTGCGATCGCCAGGGCGTTTTAGCAAAGGCTAAGAAGTGCGCCGCGCTGGTAAATTGCTAGCGCTTGTGGTTAAAATCAACACTGCGCTTAGCAAAACTTTACCTTTTATACCATAGTGGCGGAACACTTAAGGTGAGTTTTTTTAATGTTAGTTGCTGTCGTGGGCGGCATCGCGGAGGCTGTTAGCATCTTGGGTTGATGCCGATAAGCGATGCTGCTTAAGGGTTTGGAGTTCGAGTAGCAAGGTTTCTACTTCCGCTTGTAGGTGCAGGAATTTTACTTGCTGATCCGCTTGGTAAATTGATTTCATTGAGACCTGGCTGTGGACAGAATTGGTCGATAACGCTTGCATAGTCACCATTTGAGGGTCGCTACCTGTACTTTGGCTCCGGGAAATGGTTGCTGAACGATTTGACATTAGTAGTTGGCTAGTCATTTGTACTTACTCACACCGTTAAGATATTTTAACCTGCAACTCCTTGCATTAAACATCAAATTAACCGATCGAGTTAAAATTTATGTAAATCCAAGGCTTAGCCTAAAAATATTTGAAATCGTGACATCTATTCTTTCTGCTACTTATTCTCCTACCCCGGACGCGAAACCCAGACGCTCTGGTTGGCATGGCCTCATAGAAGCTTATCGCCCCTATCTGCCGGTGACGGAAAACACCCCGACGGTGACGCTGTATGAGGGCAATACTCCGCTGATTCCAGTTCCAGCGATCGCCGCAATGGTGGGCCGAGGCGTACAAGTTTTAGTCAAATACGACGGCCTCAACCCTACGGGTAGTTTTAAAGACCGAGGGATGACGATGGCGATTTCCAAGGCGAAGGAGGAAGGCGCAAAAGCGGTGATCTGTGCAAGCACGGGTAATACCTCAGCCTCAGCAGCAGCCTATGCTTCTAGGGGCGGGATGGGGGCTTTTGTGTTGATCCCTGAAGGTTATGTGGCCTTGGGTAAGTTGGCCCAAGCTTTGCTTTATGGGGCGGAAGTTTTATCCATTAAGGGTAATTTTGACCAGGCGCTAGAAATTGTCCGCGATATAGCGGAGCATTATCCAGTGACTTTAGTAAATTCAGTCAATCCTTATCGCTTGGAAGGTCAGAAAACTGGGGCTTTTGAAGTTGTGGATGCTTTGGGAAATGCCCCTGACTGGCTGTGTATTCCGGTGGGTAATGCCGGCAATATTACTGCCTACTGGATGGGTTTTTGTCAATATCATCAGTTGGGAAAGTGCGATCGCCTCCCTCGGATGATGGGATTTCAAGCTGCTGGCGCTGCGCCACTGGTGACTGGCCAACCCGTAGAACATCCTGAAACGATCGCAACCGCAATTCGGATCGGCCACCCCGCTAGTTGGAAACAAGCGATCGCTGCCCAAGAAGCCAGTCGCGGCAGTTTTAACTCTGTGACTGACACAGAAATTTTGGAAGCATATAACTTGTTGGCATCTTTAGAAGGTATTTTCTGCGAACCCGCAAGTGCAGCATCCGTAGCTGGTTTACTGAAGGTGAAAGATCAGGTTCCTAGTGAAGCAACTGTCGTTTGCGTACTAACTGGAAATGGACTTAAAGATCCTGACACGGCAATTACTTACAGCAAAAACCACTTTAAGAAGGGAATCGCACCGACAATAGAGGCTGTAGCTGGGGCAATGGGATTTTAAGTTCTTGGTTGTTGGTTGTTAAGTAGAAGGACTTAATTCAACTAGGGCTTATATAACAACTGCCAAAGTGATTAAGACAGATATCTGTAACGCCGCCCTCTGGGCTATTAGGACACTGCAAGCAAGGGCGGCGTTACGTATAGATAACTAAATACTTCTTCCTTCTTGACCTAAAAATAGCGAAGACTTCTGCCTGAGCGCTCAGTCGAACGCTGTCACCCGACACAAAGTAGCTCTTATCATAAAAAAAGTGAAATCCAATGAATGGTAATCAACGGGTGATTCAGGCTGAACCAACTAAAGATTTATTCATATATATGTTGGTTCGAGATATACCACTTATTCGTGCAATTATCGATCTTGTGGATAACTCAGTAGATGGCGCAACTCATTTACAGAGCAATGAGAATTATGAAGGGCTTTGGATAAAAATTTTAGCTAACCAAGAATACTTTCAAATCGAAGATAATTGTGGTGGAATAACGGTAAAGGAGGCAGAGGAGTATGCTTTTAAATTTGGAAGAGCCAATGATGCCGCAGTAACACCAAAATCAATTGGAAGATTCGGAATTGGGATGAAACGAGCTTTTTTTAAGATAGGAAAAAAATTTACAGTTGAATCAACTACATCTAGCTCGAAATTTATAGTTTCGGAAGATGTAGAGGAGTGGAAAAACAAAAAAGAATGGACATTTGAATTTCAAGGCGAAGTTCAAGAAGGTGGTGAATACGAAGCCTGTGAGATTGGAACTAGAATATTAATTGAAGAATTGCATGAAAGTGTGGCAGAGGACTTAGGATTAGAAAACTTTGTGTCACAATTAAAGCAAGAATTAACAATTGCATATTCATTAAAAATAAAAAAGGGTTTAAATATTAGTATAAATGAGTCGAAAATCGCTCCATATCCACTTAATTTTCGTACTTCTGACAAGATAAAAGTTGCAAAACTTGAAAAGGAATATAAGTATTTTGGAAGTCGTGAAATAGATAAACCAGTGCGAGTTAGATTGTATGCAGGTGTATCAGAAAGAGATCTAAATGAAGGCGGATGGTATGTCTTTTGCAATGACCGCATGGTTCTTGAAGCTGACCAAACTGAAATAACGGGCTGGGGTACAAAAAATGGATTCCCAAAATATCATGCTGATTTTGCATTTTTTAGAGGCTATGCTTTCTTTGAGTCTGATGATGCTGCTTATTTGCCTTGGACGACGACAAAAACAGGGATTGATTACGATTCACCAATCTACAAATCTATTAAACAAGAAATATATCAACTAACGGCTCCCGTTCTCACATTTTTGAGAAAAATGGCAGATGAAAAAAGCCGTGTAGAGCGTAGTGAGATACCTGAAAGTTTACTTGAGCAAGCGTATGAGGAAACTTCACTTGACTATGTATTTGAAGCAGATACAAGTACAACATTTCAAACCCCCGATCAATCAGCAATTCCTCCTCGTAAGATCCGTGGGAATATACAATATAATAAGCCAATTGAAGAAATTAATCTAGTAAAAAAACTATTAGATGTTTCCTCAAACAAAGAGGTTGGAGAAAAAACCTTTGACTACTATTTAAAGAATGAAGGATAAGGATGATGGCTGGAAGCTATTCAAAAATTAATTACCGTATTCGTCCTGCAAAAGCGGTTGAAAGAAAGATAATTTGTGATTCTCTCCGATGCTTAAGTCCTTTCGGAGAACTTACAACTTATAGATATGTAGGTTTTGGCTCCACTTACTTTAGTGACTTCATTCTTTTTCACAAGTCTTTACATATTGAGGATATGATAAGTATAGAAAAAGATTCGCAGGCAAAAGAGCGTTTTGAATATAATAAACCTTTTGGGTGCATTGAAATCAAATACGGAAATTCTTACGAAGTTCTGCCTACACTTGAATGGAGTAAGAAATCAATTGTATGGCTTGATTATGATAGCCCATTAGAGAAAACAATCTTAGATGATATTGATACTCTTACAACCAAATTAGCATCTGGAAGTGTTTTAATTGTTACAGTCAGTGCAGAGCCAGAAAAACCCCCAGAGGAAGGTTGGAATAGAGCAAAGATAGACAAGTTTAGAGAAGATAAGTTACAGGCAAACATTCCTAAAGAAAAAATCCCCCCCGATCTAGAGCCGATTAATCTTACTGGAAAAAAACTAGCGGATCTGTATAATAGAATAATTAATAATCAACTGAAACAAAGTGTTAGTAACGCCAACTCAGCACGTTCAGAATATCAAAAGCTTAATTATAAGCAAATTTTTGATTTTCGCTATGCTGACGGCGCTCGTATGTTAACAGTTGGATGGCTCCTTTTTGAACAGAGCTACTGTAATCTGGTAGAGCAATGTAAGTTTAATAATAATTTCAATATAACAGAATTAAATAAACCTTATGAAATAAAAGTACCAAATCTTACACTTAAGGAAACTCAGTATTTAGATAGCCTAATGCCTACACATGATTGTAATGGTGTGGAGCGAATTTGTATCCCTCTTAAGGATATTAAATTGTATGCAGAATTGTATAAATACTTTCCTTCTTTTGTAGAAATGTTTATGTAGGTATAGGCATTAAGCTGAGAGACAGCCGATTCCAAGTATATAGATTACACTCAAGTCAGCATATCAACTAGAGAAATTAAATCTTGCTGTACTTCATAAGCTTGGAATCGGCTATCAGTGTAAAAAAGTGCAATATAAACCCGCAACGCCTTAACTGATAAGGGTTTAAAGTGCTACTTTGCGGCTGGTGACAGCGTTCGACTGAGCGCTCACGCCGAAGTCTTCCCTATTTTGAGGCCCTCTTCCTGCGACTAGAATTGATTTGCCCAATTCTTGGCCCAATTTAAAGTTTCATGCACTTGCTCTAAGGTAGCTGCTTCGCAATAAAGCCGTAAAACGGGTTCAGTACCGCTAAAACGAATTAACAACCATCTACCATCAGCTAAGCGAAATTTATAACCATCAACCGTATTGCAATCTACCACAGCCTGACCAGCAATTTCCGTTAACGGCTGATTTTGCAATTGTTCTAAAAGGCGCGATCGCACTTCCATACTCGCCAGGGGTAAATCTATGCGATCGTAAACTGAATGAAACCCAGTTTCTTGTTGCAAACGGCGGTAAATATCGCTCAAATCTTCTCCAGATTGTACCACAGCTTCTAGCAAATATAACGCAGAAAGCAAAGCATCGCGCTCTGGAATGTGAGTTCCATAACCAATTCCTCCCGACTCTTCGCCACCAACTAAAACCTGAGTTGTTAACATCCGATCGGCAATATATTTGTAACCTATGGGTGTCTCAAATAGAGGCAAATTGTACAAATTAGCTATCTTGGGAAATAAATCGGAACCGCTGACTGTTTTAACGACTTCGCCAGTAAATCCTCGCCGCTTAGCCAGATGTTCTATTAATATCGGAATCAAGATTTGAGAACTCAAAAAGTTGCCATTGCCATCAACAGCAGCGATGCGATCGCTATCGCCATCAAAGACAAAACCAATGGCCAAACCACCTTCAGCGCGTTGGTGAGTGCGTATGACGCGGAATAACTCGGAAAGGTAACGGGGTAAAGGTTCCGGTGCGCCGCCACCGAATAAAGGATCGCGATCGCCATTAATTTCTCTAACTGGCACTTCCAAGATTTGAGCCAATCCCCCCGCCGCCGCACCGTGCATGACATCGACAAATACTGTGAGTTTACCAGAGGAAACCGCCTCCCGAATCCCATCAATATTCACCATCCCCCGCAAAGTTTCGCAGTAACTCGGCCAAGGATTGAACCTTTCTAATTTTCCTAAAGTTGGGGATGCGATCGCCGGATCTGCTAACCTAGCCTCAATCTGCTCAGTCACTTCCGGAGAAACCGAACCCCCAAATCCCCCCTTGACTTTTAACCCCAAATACTTACCGGGATTATGGCTAGCCGTCATCACAATTGCGCCCAGGGCTTTCTGCTGATAAGCGGCTAAACTAAAAGCAGGAGTAGGAGCATAAGTATCCGTCAGCAGCACATCAAACCCTGCGGCTTGGATGCTTTCAGCAGCTTTGAGGGCAAATTCTTCAGCCAAAAAACGGCGATCGTGACCAACGATCGCCATCCTGTTATTGGTGGTAGTATCGCCATAAACCTGTGCTAAGATTTGCACTGCGATCGGAGCCACTATTGCCACTCGCTCAAAGGTGAAATCGTCAGCAATTACCCCACGCCATCCATCAGTACCAAATTTTATTGCTTGAGCCATATTAATTTTGTTAATTGTTAGTGGTTAGTGGTTAATTGTTGGTTGTTAGTTGTTAGTTGTCATACCAAATTAGGCTTCAATACCCCTTTACTCTTTAGTCCGCGTAGGCGGACTTTGTTTGTGTAGTAGCGGTTTCAACCGCCAAGTAATAAAGATAACAAATGAGCTTTTAGATTGTTTAGGTTATTGACCTTAGTAGTTAGTAGTTAGGAATTCGTAGTTAGCCCAAAAATATAACTAACTAATAACGAATAATCAACCACTAACCACTAACAATTAACAACCAACAACTAACAATTAAAAGAATGCTGGTTGATGGCGAATCAAATTCAGGAATTCTTCGCGAGTTTTTTGTTCGTCTTGGAATTCACCCAGCATAGCACTGGTAACAGTCCAAGAACCAGGTTTTTGTACGCCGCGCATCACCATACACATATGACTAGCTTCCAAGACTACAGCTACTCCCTTCGGTTCCAAAATTGTCTGCACTGCTTCGGCAATTTGGCGGGTCAGTCTTTCCTGCACTTGTAAGCGACGGGCATACATCTCTACAATCCGGGCTAATTTGCTAAGTCCTACTACTTTCTGATTAGGAATGTAGGCGACGTGAGCTTTGCCCATAAAGGGTAGCATATGGTGTTCGCAAAGGCTAAATACACTAATGTCGCGAACTAATACCATCTCGTTATGACCTTCATCAAAGATCGCACCGTTAAGAAGTTCTTCTAGGGATTGGCTATAACCGCTAGTGAGAAATTTCATTGCTTCTGCTACTCGTTTAGGAGTTTTCAGTAAGCCTTCACGTTCGGGATCTTCTCCAACTCCCAGCAGCATTGTCCGCACGGCGGCCATCATTTCGTCGCTACTTACTTCTGATGGTACGGGCAGATTGGGTTCTTGACCGTTTAAGGAATTGCGGTCTGGTCGGGTAGAGATCCGAGGCACGTCGCTTGTGGTTTCGGATAGTTTTGCGCTGTTGGTTGAGGGGGAATTAGAGCCATTAAAAGCGTTAGGAGGTGCGATAGTCATAAGTAGTTTGTGTGAGGGTAAAGGACAAAACAATTAAAAATTAAAAATTAAAAATTAAAAATTTTACAGCCTTAATTAATTTTTAATTTTTCATCTTTAATTTTTAATTTTTTAGAAGACTCCAGCGTTGGACATTAAGGTTAATTCTTCAATTACTGCGCCAGCGGGTAACTGGACTGTATAGAGAATTGACTCGGCAACAACTTCTGGGGTTAACATGGCAGTGCGATCGAAGTCGGCTTGAACTGTTTCTGTATCCCAGATGGGAGTATTGACGGAACCCGGACAAATTGCTGTGACGCGAATTCCGCGTCCGCGTTCTTCCATTGCTAGGGTTTTGGAGAGAGCCAACAGAGCGAATTTGCTAGCGCAGTAGGCTCCCCAGTTAGGAAATACTTGGCTCCCAGCTATGGAGACGACGTTGACGATTGTGCCACCGCGATCGCGCATTCCTGGTAAGATCCCTTGAATGCACTGCAAGACGCTGGTAACATTGAGGTCTTGAACTCGTTGCCAGTCTGCTAAGGATATTGCCGCGAGAGAGCCTGTATAGCCCATGCCAGCATTATTCACCAGGATATCGATGGGGCCGAATTCCGAGGCGATCGCACTGATACCTGTTCGCACCTGCTCTAGTGCAGCTAAGTCCAAGGGATATGCTTCTGCTTTCACCCCCGCAAGCCTAGCAGCTAAAGCTACTGCCTCTAATTTTTCGGGCGTTCGGCTTACCAAAGCCACGTTTATGCCTGCTTTTGCAAAGGCTAAAGCCGTCGCTTTGCCAATACCACTGCTGGCTCCGGTAATTAGAGCCTGCTTTGTTGTTGGATGATTCATCAAATTTGCCGATATTTTGTGGGGCACGTCCTTTGAGCCAGGCAGCTTTCTTAGGCATAATAGAAAGCTGCCGACAATACACACTTAAAAACCGGGAATTATGAGATTTACATGAAGAATTGTTAAGTCCGTGTCTTCTGAGAAATTATAGCACTGCTGGCAGGCTATTCTGGTTTCCAAGGAAAATTAAACTCCAATTTCAGTGAATACACCGATTTTACGGAATTTTTGATATCGGAGTTCGCGACGCTGCTGGCCGGTGAGCTGGGTCAGTTCGGTTAAGTTCTGTAACAAAGATTGTTTCAAAATTTCAGCAGCCTTAAGGGGATGAGCGTGAGCGCCGCCGTTGGGCTCGGGTACGATCTCATCAAGGATACCCAGATTTTTTAAGTCTGCGGCAGTAATTTTTAAGGCTTCTGCTGCCAAGTTAGCTTTGCCTGCGTCTTTCCAGAGGATGGCGGCGCAAGCTTCGGGGGTTGCCACCGTGTAAACAGAATGTTCTAACATCAATAGCCGATCGCCGACACCAATACCTAAAGCGCCGCCAGAGCCACCTTCGCCGATGACAGTGCAGATAATCGGAACATCGAGGCTGAACATTTCCCGGAGATTGTAGGCGATCGCCTCTCCAGGGCCAAGTTTTTCTGCCTCAACGCTAGGTAAAGCGCCGGGAGTATCGATAAAGGTCAAAATTGGCATTCCAAAGCGATTGCCATGTTCCATCAGGCGCATAGCTTTGCGGTAGCCACCAGGGGAAGCCATACCGAAGTTACGGGCGACATTATCTTTAGTATCGCGACCTTTTTGATGACCAATAATCACTACAGGTCGTCCGTCAAGGCGGGCCACACCACCAACGAGGGCGGGGTCGTCTGAGCCGCCGCGATCGCCGTGTAGCTCCAGCCAGTCGTCGCTAATTGCCTGAATATAATCTAGGGTACTAGGGCGACGGGGGTGACGAGCCAGTTGCAGCCGTTGTATCGGCGACAAGCCGGTAAAAATCTCTTGACGAAGTTGGGCCGATCGTGCTTCCAACTGGCGAATGTCCTCGGAGACATCTACACCATTTTCGTCAGCTAGTTGGCGAATCTGGTTAATCCGGGTTTCCAGTTCCGCCAGGGGCTTTTCAAATTCTAATAGGAGGGGTTTACGGTCAGCGTTGGGCACACTAGGAATTTCGATAAAATTTGGATTTAGTCTGGATCGATCCTACCCTGTCAGGTGTGAAGAGCGAAAGTTTCAAATCTACTTAACCTCTTTTGAGGCGCGATCGCAGCTATTCACCCCCGGTTAGGGAATTGCTTTGTGCGGGAAATCTCTGTAAACTCGACAGCAAAGAAATTTTTACTAACACTAATTATGTCCTACCAAAGTCAAAAAAACGCAAAATCTTCTGACTTCTTCAGAACTGCGAACAGTAAAGCAAGTGGCATCGAACTAACTGCACCCGAAGCACTAATGGCTATTTCCATATTAGCCGTCAGTGCCGATGGCAAAATGGCCCAAGAAGAAAAGCAGACACTTGGTGCTAATCACGTCCGCCTTTTCAGTTCTTATTCCCGCGAAGAATTCCAAGAGCTTTTTAAGAAAGTTTTAGGCTTGGTAAATAAGTACAGACCGTCCGATGTATTCATCGCTGCCAAAAACGGGCTAACACCTAAGTTACGACAAACAGCTTTTGCCATCGCCGCCGATCTAGTTTTAGCCGATGGAGTTTTTACCCAAGAGGAACAAGACTTGCTAGTTGAACTCTGGGAAGCATTAGAACTTAAAGACGAAATCGGTCAAAAAATTATGGAGGTAATGATCATCAAGAACTGCACGGATAATAGTTAACTATCAACTGTTAACTAAAACAATAACAGGGGTCTAAATCCGTGTTTTAGAGAAACTTTCCCGATCATCTCCATCTTTTCAATAGTGATCTGATTTCGTCCCCAAGAAAAGTTCGTGTACCACTTTTCAAACTCCAGCAACATGGATTCAGCAAAACAAGCAAACAACTGACGAGCTGGCACATCCATACTGACTATTTTCATAATTTTCCAGTCAATATCTAGAGAATGTTCCACTATCCCACCCTGAAGTACATAAACTCCCGGATGTTGAACTTTACTTGCTAAATTTTTAGGATAGCCGCCATCAATCATCAGACAAGGTTGCTTTAATTCTTTGGGATTAATTTCAACTCCCTTGGGCATACTCGCTACCCAAACTATAATATCCGCTAGAGGTAGAGCTTCCTCTAAATCCATTATTTTGCCGCGCCCTAATTCCGATTCTAAGGCTTGCAAGCGTTCGCGTTCGCGAGCAATTAGCAACAATTCTTTAACATTTGTCCGGTTATTCAGCCAGCGACAAACTGCACTACCAATATCACCAGTCGCCCCGCAAACTGCCACAGTAGCCTGAGACAAATCTATTCCCAACTTAGGCGCGGCTTCTTCTACTTGGCGACAGATAATATAAGCAGTATGGGTATTACCAGTAGTGAAGCGTTCAAACTCCAACTTAATATTCCTAATTTGCTGAATCTGCTGCAAGTTGAAATTTTCAAAGATAATCGAAGAAAATCCACCTAAAGCTGTAATATTGATGCCGTGCTTTTGAGCGTGAACCATCGCGTTGAGTATTTTCCGCGTAGCTGCCTTAATTCGGCGATTGGCCAGCATTTCTGGTAGAAAGCAAGATTCTACATAGCGACCCTCTATTTTTTGACCTGTGATGCTAGTTACAGTGATATCATCAACGATTTGAGGAGGAGCGCTGCACCAAAAGTCAAGCCCCTGATCCGCGTATTCTGGATAGCCCAACTCTTTTGCGACTGATTGGGCGTGTTCTAAGCTACTTAAGTGACCAATTAAACCAAACATTAAATAAAAAGTCAGTTTTCTGTTGTTAGGTGGAATTGCTAATTGCTAATTGCTAATTGCTAATTGCTAATTGCTAATTGCTAATTGCTAATTGCTAATTGCTAATTGCTAATTTGGTACTTATGAGTTAGGAAATTAAATCTTTAACTCAAAACTCTTTCTTCCCTATTAGCCTTTAGCTTTTAGCTTTTAGCTTTTAGCTATCAGCCATTAGCAATTAGCCATTTTTATGCAGCGGTAAGACCGTAGGCGGACATCCGCATAATGTCGCGAGTGGTAAAGCCAATATTGCTGAGGGCTTCGCCGTAGGCTATCATAAAATCCTCAACTAAGGCATCTTTTTCCATGCCCAAAACGCGGGCATCGTCTTCAACTTGGTTGAGCATTCGCCAGACTATGGGTAAGTTTTGGCGGTTAGCTGTATCGACTTCAGCTTTGGATTCCTCAAAGTGGGCTTTGAGCCATTCTTCGCCAAAGTTGAGGTGGTTGTACTCATCTTTAACTACCCCTTCGGTGATTTTTCGAGCGAAGTCATCGGCAACGGGGATGTAAATATTGTAAGCTGCGATCGCGAAGCACTCGATAATCAGCGCTTGAATCACCAAACAAGTCACCACCTTACCTGCTGCCGCTGCTTCTTGGAAATTGCTGTGCAGTGCCGCAAAGAAATCCTTGGCAAATTCCATGTCTGGCGTTACCTTAAGATTGCGGCCGCAAGCTTGGAACCCTTTCATGTGTCGGTTTTCCATCTTAGACAACGCAATCAGCACATCCTTTTGGTCAGGCAGCATTTCGCCCAGTCTGATGTAGTTGTCATAAGCCTCCTGTTCGCCTTCGATCACAATGGCGTTAATCCGGCTGTAGGCATCTTTGTAGGTTGCCGTTTCAAAGTCGATTGCTGGGCTGGCCTCAAGCTGCTGCATAGGTCTGTCGTCTCCTCATCACAAAAGAGTAAATACTTAAATAGAGCTTTGGAACTGGGGTCAAAGGTAAAGTTATTTTACTTAACTTAGCTTATAGTTTACTTTACCTATTTAAACGAACAATTTACCAGTTTTGTTGGACTCCGCGAAGCTACAGAGGCTCAAAGCGTGAAAAAATCGGCATTCTACCTCACTTAGAGCATTTATGGCTAAACAATTTCAGACATCCAGGGCAGGAGAAATGCTCATTTGGTTTTTTTTGTTGGTTGGGGCCGCTGTGGTGCTGATCCCCCTTGCTGTTGTAGTTGTTACATCATTCACCCCAGTTTCTATCAAAGCAACTGATCTAACTCTAGCTAATTATCTTGAAGCTTGGCGTAGGGGAAACTTTTTACTGGCTTTTATTAATTCTACTTTAGTGGCACTGGCGGTGACAGGGTGTCAGGTGGTTACGTCGGCTTTAGCTGGTTACGCTTTAGCCCGGTTGCAGTTCCGAGGGCGTGGGGCTTTGCTTTTGGTGGTTTTGGCAACGCTGGTGATTCCGTTTCAGCTATTGGCGATTCCTATCTTCCTGGTTTTGAAGTGGGGCCACCTACTCAATACTTACGGGGCTCTGATTTTACCGACGGCGGCGAGTGGATTTGGGATTTTCTTGATGCGCCAGTATTTTAGCTCGATTCCGGTGGAGTTGGAGGAGGCGGCGGCTTTGGATGGGGCAAATCGCTGGCAAGTTTTGTGGTTGGTGATGTTACCTTTGGCGCGTCCCGCTTTGGTGACGCTATTTTTGTTTGCTTTTATCGGCGAGTGGAACGATTTGTTTAAGCCGTTGGTGTTTACGACGAGGCCGGAGTTAAGGACTGTGCAATTAGTTTTGGCTGAGTTTCAGGAACAGTTTACCAGCAGTTGGCCTTTATTAATGGCAGCGGTTGTTATTGCCACTTTGCCTGTGGTGGTGTTATTTTTAATCGGTCAAAAACAGTTTATTCGAGGTATTGCAGCGACGGGAATTAAGAATTAAAAATATAGCAACCGCTTTCAGCGGTTGCTATAAGTTGTGATTACGCAAAGCGACGACGCAATAAGGGCTGAATTCCTAATAGCGC
The DNA here is from genome assembly GCF_000180455.1 of Kamptonema sp. PCC 6506. Taxonomy (NCBI): domain Bacteria; kingdom Bacillati; phylum Cyanobacteriota; class Cyanophyceae; order Oscillatoriales; family Microcoleaceae; genus Kamptonema; species Kamptonema sp. PCC 6506. Next base: position 11,504 of record NZ_CACA01000091.1, on the reverse strand, counting down.
CACAACATCAAAAGCTAGCAATACTAACAATGCACCGCCAAAAGTAACATCGCCCCAAGGTGCTTGCATAACTACACTAGCTAATGACCAATTGCTGTGAAGATACAGGTAGCGAATGGGTTCGATCGCATAACTTAGAGGGTTAAGGGTGACGACAACTTGCAACCAGTGAGGCATGAAGGACAGCGGTGCGAGGGCTGTACTGGCAAATAATAAAGGCAAATTGGTGACAAAGATTACGGCGATGAGTTCGACGTGGCCAGGTAAAGCGAAGGTTAAGCCTAAGCTGATGCCTGTCACGCCTAAGACTAAGAGGAAAATAATCAATGCGATCGCCATTAATCCTGCGAATCCTGGTAGTCCCGCGCCCAAAAATGCACCCGCTGCTACAATTGCCCCGGTTTGGATGAAGCTGAGGGTAACGATGAAGATCGCTGAGGCTAAAACAATTGAAAACCTAGAAGCTAGAGGCGCAACTAATAAACGGTTGAGGAAGCCAAATTCGCGGTCAAACATCACTGGTAAACCAGCATTTAGGGCACCAGCAAAGGCGGTGAAGACGATTACGCCTGCACCGAGAAATTGCCCGTAATTCTGACTTTCGCCAAATAAGCCAGCGGGTGCATTTTGAAATAGGGCTCCGAACAATACTAACCACATCAAGGGCTGAATAATACCTGCAATTAGCGTTGAGGGCCGCCGCTGTAACTGAATGAACAGTCGCCGGGTTAAGGCTAGTGTTTCTTGAATGAAGTCACCGAGCAGGGATGTGGATGTGTCGGGGGATGCTGTTGAGAGTGGCCGCTGCTGGTTGAGGTTAGGTTGGGGGGATGTAACTGTACTGCTCATAATTGCTTAGGACTGCTTTTGTCTAATTATTATCTAGAGTAGCAAGTCTGGAGATATTGGTGGTGCGATCGCCTGAAGGCAAAAACCGCACTGTCGCTGTAGCGCCTTTTGTCGCAAAATTAGGAACGTAAGTGAATCCCAAAGGATCGATTCATCTTCCAGCTTTGACAAAGTTGCTTTGGTTGATAAAATTTAAAACATCGAATTACTTTAATATCATCAAAAATTAATTGGAGTATGTGGCGACGTTTTTCTTCTAATTTGAGCTTAATAGGCGTTGGTATCGCACTGATGGCGATCGCTTTTATCAGCATCTCCTTTCTTCCTTCCCAAGTTGAAAGTAGTCTCAGTACATTTTTTGGCAAACTTGGCAGAGGCGGTATTGATGTGACAATCACCAACACCTATAGACGAATTGCTGCCGATCGCTTTCTCCTTCAAAGTGTCTACCTTTTCCTCACAGGAATTGTTTTGCTGGTAGCAGGATTATTCAGAACTAGAAGTCATTGAGATTAGCTAGGAGCAAAGATAGCAGCGATCGCCTGGGATTTTGACATTAGCACAGGAATCAGATAGTTAGATATAAATCGTTTCCCCTAAAATGTATATATTTAGATCAAATGCTGATATTCAGATGAGCTTTCCTATCGAGGTAGCGGTTGCACGAGGCGGATTGGATGCCAGTCGTCCAAGGCTAATAGAGTTTTGCGATCGCATCCATTCTCGCCTAGCCTACCAACAGGCATTAAAACCGGGTGGTACATACCAGCTTGCGAGTTGACTGGAACAGTTAGTTTTTGGAGGATGACCCTATGGTAGATCGACACCCATTGCTTTTACGCGCCGAACAGATTGCTGCGAATCTGCAACCCTTTTCCCACCCCTGGAATGCCAATTCTGAACTATCGGGAACTCAGTTAGGAAAAGCTGTTGGCCTAAAACGTACAGGAGTCAATTTTATCAGAGTTCCACCTGGCAAAGAATCTTTCATCTATCATTCTCACCATCGCGAGGAAGAATGGATTTACATTCTATCGGGGTACGGCGTTGCAGAGATTGGTGAAGAAGAATTTGAAGTTAACCCAGGAGATTTTATGGGATTTCCCACACCTTCGGTTGCTCATCATCTTAGAAATATCGGGGATGAGGATTTGGTGTATTTAACAGGAGGCGAAAATCTGGATGTAGAAATTGCAGAGTTTCCGCGTCTGGGGAAGCGGATGATTCGACGTGAAGGAGCTATCGAAATCTATGATTTCTCCGATGCTAAACCTTTTGGAACGTTGGATACATAATGATTAATTATTCCCTATGAAGAAACTCAGTATTGACTCCGAGCGTAATAAAATATGCAATTGCAACAACGACTGACTGAAATCGACCTTGATGCCTATTTTCAGCGAATTGGCTATAGTGGCGACTGCTCGCCCAAGCTGACAACGTTACAGGCAATTCATCAAAGACATTCCCAAACGATCGCCTTTGAAAACCTCAATTCACTTTTGAAACAACCTGTTTTGCTGGATTTAGCCTCCTTGCAACAAAAACTAATCAATGAGGGACGGGGCGGCTATTGTTTTGAGCAAAATTCACTGTTGCGGGCTGTTTTGCTTGCTCTTGGCTTTCAGGTAAAGAATCTAGCAGCCCGCGTGCTGTGGAATTTGCCAGAAGGGACGATCGCACCTCGCAGTCATATGGTGCTGTTGGTCAATATTGATGGAGAGCCATACATTGCAGATGTGGGATTCGGAGGATTAACGCTCACCACGCCGCTTGCTTTGACCCCGGATATTGAACAAGCTACATCCCATGAATCATTTCGATTGATGGCAACGGAGCGCAGCTACGTCATGCAAGCATATATCAAGCAGGAGTGGAAATCCCTTTATAGATTCGATCTTTACGAGCAAGAATTACCCGATTATGAGGTGAGTAATTGGTATGTTTCAACTCATCCCGGCTCGATTTTTGTTACTAACTTGATGGCTGCAAAACCGGATTCAACTTGTCGTTATGCCTTGTGGAATAATCAGTTTACTGTGCATTATTTGGACGGTAGAACCGAACATCGCGTCCTTTCAACGGTTACAGAGTTACGCGCTACCCTTGAGAATGTTTTTTGTCTCAACTTGGGAGCGATCGCTGACCTCGATCCGAGGTTACAACAATTAATTGAGCGATCGCGTGCAAAGTAATCCCTCTTTTGTCACTGAGCGGGAGAGAAAAAGTTAAACAGCAAGCAAACTGGGAACAGAAAAAGGTAGGATGAGAGCAGGAAAATCATCCATTAATAAGTCCTGTACTTGAAACGTAGCGGTGACAACTACTTCGTTGTAAATTATGTAGAGTGTGTTTTTAATCGTTCTTAGTCAATGATTGCAAGTCTTTAAATTTTATGTACGAAGAACCGTTGGCGATCGATATAAGTGAAGAAAACTATCTAGTCACCGCTATCATCTCTCATGTAGTGAAACCGGGGCGCGAGCAAGGTTACGAAGCATGGTTTCATGGCATCGCCGCTGATGCACGAAAATTCAAGGGACATCTGGGTGTAAGCACTATTCGACCACAGCATCACGCTCATCCTGAGTACGTGGTGATTCTCAAGTTCGATTGTTACGACAATCTCAAAACTTGGCTAGAATCGGATGTTCGCCGAAAATGGATTGAGCAATTGCAACCGTTGATTGAAAAGCCAGAAGATATTCAAACCCTGACCGGATTAGAAACTTGGTTTACGCTCCCTAACAGGTCGATGAAGGCTCCACCCCCTCGCTACAAAATGGCTTTAGTGACATGGTTGGGAGTGTTTTTTACGATTTCTATTCTCAATCGTTTGCTGGTACCGCTACTAGCCGGACTTCCTGCATTGCTCAAAACTCTGATCGTCACAGGTCTCACTGTTATCCTGCTCACCTATTTAATTATGCCCCGCCTCACACAATTATTTCGCAAATGGTTGTATCCCATTTCATAAAATGATATGAATTTGTATCGTAACTTTATGACTTATTTGTGCTGAAAGAACCTGATTTTATGGAGTAAAAACTATCGCCAAATACCTACAGCAAGCCATCCATTTCTAAATCTTCAATGATTTGTAACCCGCGCGGATCGCCAACTCGCAACAGCGATGACTTGGCATCTTCTTGCACGCTAAAATCTTGGTCTTCTTCTAAAGCTTCAATCAAACCATCGATCGCGCCAGCATAAACCACATTATTTGGCAATTCCCGGCACAGTTGACCGATCGCCCAAGCACAATTACTCCGCACCGCCGCTACAGAGTCTCGCCGCAAAGCTTCAATTAAGGGAGGAACAGCACCGATCGCTACATCATAACCGACAGTCGCCATCTGACCGAGGGAACTAGCCGCCCACAACCGTACAGCCGAAATATCAGTTTTCAGGGCATCAATCAGGGGAGCTAAGGAGCGGCGATCGCGACAATTTCCCAAGGCCCAAACCACGCCTTTGCGGACATAACCGTTCCAATCACGGTTGAGTTGGTCGATCAGCGCTTCCACCGCATCCCGGCTGGGGTTGCGCCCCAAGGCATAAGCCGCACTCACCCGCACTAAAGGACAGCCATCTCGCAATAGGCGAATTAAATGGGGTATAGCGCGAGCGTCTTGGAGTTCGCAAAACGCCCTCGCTGCGATCATGCGCTGCTGGGCTTCTGGAGATTCCAGCAAAGGCAGCATTTCCTCTGGATCTGGCTGCGGGGGTTCCGATTCCTCCAAACGATCCAAAGGGCTTTCGAGTTCAGCGTCAGTATTAATTGCGCTTAGGTAGTCATCATCATCCATAAATCTAACTTTACCGCACTAGGGCGGATCGAAAGCAGAGACTTAGGCAACTAGCACGCTTGAATGAGCTTATAGGGTGCGCCAGAGTTTCCTTATAGATCGATCTAATAAGAGTTCGCGTCTCCGAAACACCCTATTTTGGCCTAATTAGTCTACCCGCTCGCTGGAATAACGGCTTTTAATCTCAGAGTTGAAAAACTTTCCAGTAGAGTCAGCGTCCCGCAAAGATTCCCAAGTTTCCTCTTCTACATCAGCATATTGATAAACAGCGCCACTGGCAAATTCTATCTGTAAAGTTTGGCTATCTGCATCATAACCAATCGCTTGTGCCATAGAGGAACTAACGGGGAGCATAGCAATTGGCTCTGGAATTGAGGTAATTTGGTTTGTTTCAATGCTACCGCTTAGATCGTTATTAGCAATAAAGGCAACTCCTTGCAGTCCGTGTAAAGCAGCTTTTGGAGCCTCAATCTCAATGTACTCTACTTCCTCTCCTCGGTCTATTAACAGCCCTAAATGACCGTTAGAATGACCGACTCCCAATATATTGCTTAAGTCAATCTTAGTTAGCTTCATAGGAAAGTTTGGAGTTTGTCAACTTGCTTATCAATGTCTAGGTCAAGCCAAAGATGCCACCTTTGAACCCACATTCCGCAGTTCTGGCTTTGATGACTAAGGATTTTCATACATTCACTGTAGGAAAAATATCTGTGCCTACCTTGTGGATGCTGTTCATTTTTACTTGGAAATTATGGGCGGCTTTCATGGCGATTGTTGTGAAGAGTTTTGTGGTTCCTACTTGATAATATTTGTCGAGGGCTCTTCCTAGTCTATCGTCGTTTAGATGTTCGGGTAGTATTCCCTTTCCGATTAGATGTTCGGACGTGGCACTTTTAATTTAGCTTTGAGTCGGTAGTGTACCCAATGATAGACTGTGGGATATTTCAATTTGAGCTCATAGGTCTGATTAAGCCACTCCACAATTTCCCCATAGCTCTTGAAGCCAGGTTCCTGCTTTAGTCTTTCTTGTAAGCCCGCGATCGCGTCTGGACTCAAGTGGCGCGATTTTCCGGGCGCACTTTTGATCGCCAACAATTCACAGAGTCCTCCTTTGCGATACTTTTGTAACCACCGAGTTACCGTTGAACCATCACGTCCGAGACGTTCGGCAAGGATTTGATGCTCAGTGACTTGTCCCGTTTTTAGCCACCACAACATTTGCAAGCGTTCTTTTTGGCTGGCGGTGCGACTGGTTTTTAGTTGTTGTTCCAAGCTCTCTGCACTTTCTGCGATCGCCAGAATCAGTTGACGTGCCATAACTAATGACCTCTAAACATTATCTTCATTCTATGCAACTTCATGTAAAATTGGTATAAATCTAGGACTTTTATGGCTTCTTGATGCTCATTCATGGTTTTTTCCTCTTTGCTCCTAATTCGTTCATTGTATATCAAAAAAGCCTGAAATGATTACTGGGTAATCACTTCAGGCTTGAATTTTTAAAATTTATAACCATCAATTCTGTTTAAAGACCTGCGGAATGTGGGTTGTAAGGTGGGCGCTCGCCTCAACCATCTTCTGCTATGACTTATAGCCTTTTTGAGGCGAGCGCCCACCCTACGTTTAATTGTGTCTATCAACCAATAACTAACAACTATCAACTATCAACTAACAACTAACAATTACCCTAAAGCAACCCAATAAGATGCAGGGGGCCATGACCTGTGATTAACTCCACCAAAAGTCCGATAAACCCAATCATTGCCAGACGGCCATTCCAAACTTCTGCCGCAGTAGTCAAACCCCATTCCCAACGTTCTTGCGGGTACATTTTTGCCTTCTTCGGAGGATGTATCACCTCAGAAAACTTAATATTGGGTGCATCTAAAGCCTCAATAACTGAATCAGCTAAATCCTCAATAAATACAGGATGAGTATTAAGAGCCGGCACGCGGTGGAAGTTGTGAATCCCCGAATGTTCTGCCAATTCGCGATACTCCATATCAATTTCTTGCAACGTTTCGATATGCTCAGAAACAAAGCTGATCGGAACTACAAGCAACTCATCAACTCCTTTAGCAGCCAATTCTGGAATCGCTTCTTCCGTATATGGCTTGAGCCATTCCACCGGGCCAACCCGACTTTGGTAAGCAAGGGTATGGTCATTTGGTCGGCTGAGAGTCTGCATAATCCTGCTAGTACAGTCCTCAATCTCTCGCTGGTAAGGATCTCCTGCTTCTTCCACATAGCTAACGGGGACACCGTGAGCGCTAAAGAATATATGAACTCCATCGGGATCGGGGCGACGATCGAGTTCTTGGGCGATTAATTGAGCCATCGCCCGCAGGTAGCCCGATCGCTGATACCAAGAGGGAATAAGCGTATACTCAAGCTGTTGGAGAGTGGGATCGTCTTGCCAGATCCTTTCTAAGAGTCGGAAACTGGAACCACTCGTACTGATAGAGAATTGGGGATAAAGTGGTAAGATTACCAACTGTTCAATGCGATCGCGCTTGATTTTCGCGATCGCCTCCTCAGTAAAAGGATGCCAATAACGCATCCCCACATAAACTTTAGCTTCCTGTCCCTTTTCCTGTAACTTTGCTTCCAGTGCTACCGCTTGCTCTTCTGTGATCCGCCGCAAAGGAGAGCCACCGCCGATGTGCTTGTAGTTTTCCTGGGATTTCTCGGCCCGCAGCGTAGAAATCAACCAGGCGAGGGGTTTCTGCATCCAAGGAAAGGGTATGCGAATAATCTCTGGGTCAGAAAACAGATTGAAAAGAAAGTGGCGGACATCTTCGATTTGATCCGGCCCACCCAAATTTAGTAGTAAAACTCCTATACGACCCATAGCGCTTGCATTTCCCCTCTTGTCTCAGCTTTGTTACCAATTTTAATAATATAACTTCTTAATAAGCCTGAGTCGATAGCCAAACATACACAATTTTAACTATGGCAACAATTCTTAGAGATTTAAGTTATCGTTACCAGTGGCTCTATGACGCGATATCACGCATCGCCGCTCTAAGTGTAGGCGGGGAAGCGCGTTTCCGCCAGCTTGCCTTGCAAGGTTTGACCATGCGATCGGACACTAAAATCTTAGACCTCTGCTGCGGTAGCGGTCAAACTACTCAATTTCTAATCCAATACTCTCAGGATGTCACCGGGCTCGACGCTTCACCCTTGTCGCTGAAACGGGCAAAAAAGAATGTCCCCTCAGCTCAATATGTAGAAGCTTTTGCCGAGGAAATGCCATTTCCTGACAATTATTTTGATTTGGTGCATACCAGTGCGGCGATGCACGAAATGCAGCCTATGCAGTTGCAGCAAATATTACAAGAAGTTTACCGCGTGCTCAAGCCGGAGGGGATCTTCACTTTGGTAGATTTTCACCGGCCGACTAATCCGATATTTTGGCCAGGGGTGGCAGTTTTTTTCTGGTTATTTGAAACGGAGACTGCTTGGCAGTTAATTGAAACCGATCTCACTAATCTGTTATCGGAGGTGGGGTTTGAGGTAGGTCTGAGTGGGGAAAATCCTAGTACAAATGTACCGCAGCAGCCCGCACTTTATGCAGGTGGTAGTCTCCAGGTAATTCAAGCGCAGAAATTAGGTAATGGCTAATTGCTAATTGCTAATTGCTAATTGCTAATTGCTAATTGCAGACCTAGTTAAACAGGATGTTATTGCAAACATAACTCTGTCAGGTTTAGAGATAACTCCGTCATTGATACACTCTGTTCTGATAAATATAACTCCGTCATTGCGAGCGAAGCGAAGCAATCTCAAGGCCTTGAGATTGCTTCGCTTCGCTCGCAATGACAAGGATATTCCCTCGCGCAATGACAAGGATATTTTCTGACTATGACCAAGATATTCGCTTACTATCTTATCACAAGAATATTCACTTGCAATGACAAGGATACTCCTCACTATAGAGAAGGACAGAGAGTATGTCTAGATATAGAAAACAGAGGAGCTACCGGATTCAAAAAATATTAAATTAACTGGGAAGTAATCGTTTTCCTAGCTTTTACTTCCCGCGCTTGGGACTATTGTCCCAAGCGCTGTCAACCACCCACTGATAAACAGCTTTTGGTTAGACAAATACACTTAATATAATATGATGTTTCGCGACTCATAATTATATATGTCACAAATATTTACATATTTAGCTGATAGTAACAGAGAAGCAAAAACCCAGCTATACAAATTTTTTCGCCTCCGCCAAAGCCTTTTCAAACTTAGCTAAAACATCCTTCTCTCTGTGAATGATTTTCTCCTGTTCTAACATGGGTCTGCCAAAGCGGAAAATACCATCTTGCTCAACATGATCTACATAAGGTAGCGTTTCAGGATGAGGCAAAAATTTTTTTCCCATTGTGTAAGGTGTATGGTAAGAAAAAGTAAAATCAGGAAACTGCTCGGTCTTGATTTCCAAATAGTACAGCGAATAATAATCCCTAGTTTCCGTATAAATACATTCCCGGCATTTGTGTACTAGCTTGCGATTGTGATAATAAAATTCCCACTTATCCCAATAGTAGCCCTCCTTCATCATTTCATAATGATTATCGCAAAGCTTCAGATACAATTTATCAGAATCAACTGGACGATAAAATGCTAGCATTCCATAGGGAACCTGAGCCAATAACTTGATTGCTTGATTTTTGCGCTCGTACCATTGTTCTCGCCGCTGCTCGTACTGTTCGTTATATTTGATTGCTCTGAGGCTTTTAATTTGATTCTCTTTGGCCCAGCGAGAGGCCCACACTGTCCAGTAGGCTAGTTGGAGAATAGCTGATATTTCACTCGATCCTTTTTCTTGCCATTCCTCTATAATTTTTTCCCAAGCTGAGCCAAAAGCTTCTCTTGATTGCTGATGTTCCTTGCGGCTTTCTGAGGCAATTTGTGCTCCTGTTTGCCGATTAGTTTTGATCTGCGATCTATGTTCTTCTCGCCACCGCTGAATATCTGCTTGGGTGATGCTGAGGATAAATCTTCTGTCGTGAACGGGATATTCCAAATCCATTCCAGATTTCCGAAAACTGCGATATTCTAAAATAGGGATTTTGCCTTCTTTTACCCAGCGCTTGCGCTCGTTTTTAGAGCAGTTGAGCAGCTCTTCTAATTCTATCGGCTCAACAGCTAACTCGCTTTTGAATGTTTCCCAGAATCTTGCTTGCTCGAAGGCATTTTCTTCTAAAATAGACAGAATTGTACTGACGAGACTCTCTTTTTTGTCCTTAGAATTGTCAGGGAGTCCTAAAAATTCGATGAGTTGGGCTTTGAGAATACGTCTGGAAGAGATTAGCTCGGCTAACATCGGGTAGCTCCAGTAGAGTCGAGACTTAGGTTAAAACTCAAATAAGTTACCTAACTATTAATATCTTAATAGATTCTCCTCTATTGAACTCTGGGAAATAACCAGCTAAGTATCTGACTTGACTCGGCGGATGGGTAGGTTTGCAATCAGTGCTGTGGCGCGGCGATCGCTTTCTAGGGAAAACTCTGTACCATCGGTTTCGAGTTCCACATAGCGAGATACTACCTCTAGGATTTCTTTTCGCATTGATTCAACCATTTCTGGAGTGAGGTCAGAACGGTCGTGGGCGAGAACGAGTTTGAGGCGGCGTTTAACTTCCTCGCGGCTGTTGTCAGTCGTGCGGGGGAAAAGGCGATCGAGAAGTGTATTAATCATGGGGCTTGCGGAGTTGTCAAGAGTTAGGCAGGTGGCAGTAAATCCGTTTAGCCGCCTATGGTAACGGCCACGAAACTGGTTAGTAGTTTCGAGTAGGATCGTTTATGTCAGTGGCGATCGCGCTCTTGAGGAAAGAGGCTGGTAACTGAACGGGGCGGCGAAGTGAGAAAATCCTGACAACATACCCTTTAAAATAAACACTTTAAATTCTTCCTCATTCCTCACTGCCAATAGTTTAACTGGCAGTATACCGAGATCGGCATTTATTACCAAAACTTCGCCGCTTACTTACATAATCTTAGCTGTTAACAGCCTACGGAGTCGAGTAAAAAAGTTATCCTGGGGGGGATTGAGTTCGAGAAACTCAACTTTTTCGCCTTCTAAGCGCCGAGCAATATTTTCATAGGCGGTTCCAGCTAAGGATGGAGTTTCCGACAGCACTAAGGGTTCGCCCCGGTTAGTGGAAACAATTACGCGCTCGTCGTCTGGGACAACTCCCAGCAGAGGAATAGCAAGAATTTCCCGCACATCCTGCACCGACATCATATCATTAGCTTGCACCATTAAGGGTCGAATACGATTGACGATCAGGTGGATACGTTTGACATTATGAGCTTCTAGTAAACCCACAACGCGATCGGCATCGCGGACGGCGGCAATTTCTGGGGTGGTGACGATCACGCCTTCTTGAGCGGCCGCGATCGCATTTTGAAATCCCTGCTCAATTCCTGCGGGCGAATCAATCAAAATATAGTCATATTTCTCTGCTAGTACGTTAACTAATTGTTTCATTTGTTCGGCACTAACAGCATCTTTCATCCGGTTTTGAGCGGCCGGTAGTAATACTAGATTGGGCTGGCGTTTATCTTTGACTAAAGCTTGTTCTAGTCTACATTCGCCGGCAATTACTTCTACTGCCGTATAAACGATGCGATTTTCTAAACCTAATAGCAAGTCCAAATTTCTCAAGCCGAAGTCAGCATCAACTACCGCTACAGAGCGACCAAGTTTCGCCAGAGCCATGCCCAGATTTGCTGTGGAGGTAGTTTTCCCAACTCCTCCTTTGCCAGAAGTAACAACAATAATGCGAGCCATAAGTAAAATTGTTAGTTGTTAGTTGTTAATTGCTAGTTGTTAGTTGTTAG
>NZ_CACA01000092.1:0-23102 GCF_000180455.1 Kamptonema sp. PCC 6506 | reverse complement strand
TGGTAAGTCCTATTTTTTCTATTGCGACGAACTAGAGAAGCGAGAGCTTTGCTGAGCGTACATTTCCCGCAGCACTAAAGCCGGATCTACCCAGCGGCCACCATACTTCAGCCCCCAGTGTAAATGAGGGCCAGTGGTGCGGCCGCTCATCCCAACTCTGGCAATTCTGGCACCAGCAGGAATCGTTTGGCCTTCCCAAATTTGTAGGCCCCCTTCGCGATCGATGTAATAGGGTCTGCCATTAGCAGTTTCTACCCGTCCTTTAAGGTGACAGTAGGTGTGTTCCCAATCTCCAGAACGAACTGTAATTCCAGTACCGCATCTGCCATCTTCCCAAACTTCCGTAACTTGACCCCCCCACCAATTGCGGATGTAGCTACCTTCAGGGGCCGCTAAATCTAAACCATAGTGAAAATCGCCGCCGCGCGGGCCGAAGCGAGAGGTGTAAGCTTCAAAATTTTCTACCGGGAAAGAAGCGGCTTGCCAAATGTTGGCTGTAGCAATTTGCTGTACTCTGGAATCCTGAGCCTTTACTAACTCCTGCTTCAATCCCATCGTTACAAAACCCGCGCCGATCAAGCCTGCCAGCAACAATATCGGTTTTGGACGAACAAAGCGCTTAGCAGTCGGTCGCGGTGTAGAATTTTGCATGATATTTCTCACTCCTGAATTGCCCTTTATACTTGCGAGTGGTTGTTGCATTTCATGCCAATTCGCTTCGATCTTCCCTGTTATTGCTTAGGCGAGCTGGCAGTTAATCAGTTTACACCGAAGTATCTTACTCTATGCAGCACCCGTGTCAAGCATTCGGCTTAAATCTGAGTTAAGCTTAGTTCCAAACGCTTCTGTAGCTCATATTGTGTGTGTTGGCATCGTTATTTCCAGGTTTAACCGCAGATAAACGCAGATCGGCGATCGCCTAAGTTTTTTACACTGCCGATGCTACTGGAGAGGATTTCAAGGGTTTAGATGCAATCTCAAACCCAAATTCTCAGCTCTACAATTGACACCGCCCATGTTAACAGAAATTTTTCCGTTTATATTTGCTGTGGATGCGACTGCGATCGCTGGTGCATCTTTGTGGTCTTTGGCTTTATATTGGGGCTTATCGCCTGTGAGCGAATGGGTGATAGTACAGCTCAACCGCTGGATGAATTTTGCCGAGCGATCGCTTTATACTTCAGAATCTGAGTTTGAAAAGACTCGCCGCAGCAGAGAAGCTTTAAATTCTTTTTATGCTTCGTTGTTGAGTATTGTACCGTTCTTACTAGCAGGTTGCTTGTGTAATTGGGGAGTAGAATTAGGTTTGGGTCGCAGTTGGGCAATTAGTATGGGCGTGATTGCTTGCGTTAGTGGTGGCGTTTATGAGTTGGGGCGGAGAGATGGTCAATCTGACTAAAGTTTTGAGTTTTTAGATTGGGCTTTTTAAGCATCGGAATTATGGCCGGGGCGGGTTTATAGGATTTGTCAATACTTATCAAATATCTTGGCGAACCCGCCCCTACAAAAATTATTATGATACAATTACGAATCAAACGGAAATGATATAACAATTAACAACCAACAACTAACAACTAACAACTATGACATTTCCAGTTTATTTTCCGATCGGTTCATTTCAACTTCACCCTCACCTTTTATTTGAATCTCTAGCCTATGCGATTGCCTTTCGTCTAGTCATACTTAATAGTCGCAACGATACAATCAAAGCTACTCAGCGAACTTCTGTTATCGTGGGTGGCATGGTAGGCGCTTTAGTAGGAGCAAAATCCCTTGTTTTACTACAACATCTCGATTTACTACCTCAAGATTGGCAGCAATTCCTTTTGCTTTTCATTCAGGGGAAAACAGTAGTTGGTGCAATACTTGGCGGCTTAATTGGCGTAGAATTAACAAAAAAAATGATTGGTCTTACCCGTTCCACTGGCGATGTTTTCGTCTATCCTTTGATTGTGGGAACTGCTATCGGAAGGATTGGTTGTTTTCTCACCGGATTGAGCGATCGCACTTACGGTATTGCAACTAATTTACCTTGGGGTGTAGATTTTGGCGATGGAATTTATAGACATCCCACCCAATTGTATGAGATTATATTCTTAGTGATTTTGATGGCTTTTTTACGCATTCGCAGCCGTTACCAACGGCAAGAAGGCGACCTGTTTAAATTTTATATGATAGCCTATTTAGGCTTTCGGTTGATCGTAGATTTTATTAAGCCAGATTTTCACCCATTTTTAGGTCTGACAGCCATTCAAATTGCTTGTCTTCTAGCTCTAGTTTATTATCGCCGCAGTCTCGGAAATCTGTTTAGGTTTACTCAACCTGTCAATACCTTAGAAATGAGCATTAAATAGTTTATTTAAAGGTATGTAGTTGCGCTTTAGTGCTGAAGTAGAACTAGGTAAGTAAAGAGCGCTGAAGCGCAACTACATACAAAATGCAGTAGTTATTTAATTCTTATTTCTAAACTCAAACTATAAAATAGTAAATACGAATCCTATGCCTACTCGACCTTATCTATTTTATGCCTTAACTAACAGCGTTTGCTCTAAGTGCTTAACAAAAGTTGAGGCAAAGATTATCTTTCGCGATGACTGCGTTTACCTAGTTAAGCATTGTCTGATTCACGGACAAGAAGAAGTCTTAATTGCTGACGATATTGACTATTATAAATTAACCCAGGAATTTATCAAACCTGGGGATATGCCACTCAAATTTAATACCCCAATTAAATATGGTTGTCCCTACGACTGCGGACTTTGCCCAGATCACGAACAACATAGCTGTTTGACTCTGATAGAATTGACAGATAAGTGCAATCTTTCCTGTCCTATTTGCTATGCTGACTCTGGTATTGAAGAGATTTCACCTCATTCTAATCAATCCAGATTACATCGCAGTTTAGCACAAATTGAAATGATGTTAGATGCCGTAGTTGCTAATGAAGGGGAACCGCAAATTGTGCAACTTAGTGGCGGCGAACCAACTCTCCATCCAGAGTTTTTTGAAGTTATGGATTTGGTGAAAAGCAAGCCAATTAAGCACTTGATGATCAATACAAATGGTGTGAGAATTGCTAAGGATCGAAAATTTTGCGAACGCCTTAGTCAATATATGCCGGGAATTGAGATATATTTGCAGTTTGATAGCTTTGAAAAATCCACACTGGAGGAGTTGCGAGGAGTAGATTTAAGAGAGGTAAGAGAAAAAGCTATTACTAACCTAAATGAGTATAATATTTCTACTACCTTAGTTGTTACTGTCAAAAAAGGTTTAAACGATCGTGAAATTGGCAAAATTATCGAATATGCCTTGCAGCAAAAATGCGTTCGTGGTGTCACTTTCCAACCGATACAGGTAGCGGGAAGATTAGAACAATTCGACCCCAAGCGAGACAGATACACTCTCACAGAAGTTCGGCGGTCAATTTTGCAGCAAAGTTCTTATTTCAAACCAGAAGATATTATCCCAGTTCCCTGTCATCCCGATAGCTTGGCAATGGCTTATGCACTCAAGTTAAATGGTAAAGTGATACCGTTAACTGGTATGATTGACCCAGATGCTTATGTGAAGATGATGCCGAATAGCGTACTTTACGAGCAGAATGAAGAACTCAAAAGTAAGATTTTTGAGCTATTTTCCACTAGCCATTCTCCGAAGTCAGCAGCAACATCTTTAAAACAGTTATTGTGCTGTTTACCGATGATGGCGGTTCCCGAAGGGATTACCTATGAAAATGTATTTCGGGTGTTGATTGTCCAGTTTCTCGATCCGTTTAACTTTGACGTGCGCTCTGTGAAACGGTCTTGTATTCACATTGTACACCCAGATGGAAGGATTATTCCATTTGATACGTTTAATATGTTTTACCGCGAGGGAAGTGCTGGGCATCATTTAGTTACTAATCGGTGAAATTAAAAGTAGGATAAATATAAACTATGGTACGAAGAAATGAGATTTTAGGGATTGTTTTAGGGATTCTCCTCTTATTTGTAATACACAGTTTAACTATAACTGCGCTCATATTTTTGTCTTCTTATCTGCCCTTTTTTAATCGCAATTATAACTTTTTCTGGATTCCTGTTTCTATTGGCTTGTGGCAAATTGTCTATGCAATTCCTCTGATTCTTTTGATGAAAAGAAAGCAAAAATGGGGATTGATGAAAGGTGTTATTATCTGTGCAGTTTTGACAGCTTTACTAAATGGAAGTTGCTGGATATTATTTACTTTTCCTAGATGAAATAACTGAAGAAGGGGCTAGGGGCTAGGGAAGAGGGAAGAGGGAAGAGGTTACGACCTAATGGATTATGAACCAGATGTCAGAGTTGGAGTTGCCCTAATTGCCAAGAAGGTTGCTATAAATAAAATACCGCCCAGAGGGCGGCGTTACGTAAGTGTTCAAAACAATAAATTGCGAATAGGAGAAATATAAATTATGTCAGAAAGACCGGAATGGAGAGATATTTTGGTAGGAATTGGCTCATCATTTTTTATGAATATAGCATTTGTTTTCCTCGGCCTCGTGCTAACATCTATCGGTTATTCTATGCCTGCAATTAGCTCTTTTACTGTTGTAATATCTTATGCAATTATTGGTATAGGATTATCTCAACTTTTATATATTGTCCCCATTGTTATTAGCCTAAAACGAAAACAAAAATGGGGAGAAATGAAAGGGGTAATAATTGGTGCAATATTGACAGCATTAATCAGTGGCGGGTGCTTTTTATTGCTTTTCTCCTTCATTGGATAACAATAAAAGTTCTTCACACACCAGTTGAGCTAGTTTGTTGGCTGCACCTGATTCTCCTCGCACTGCACACAAACGTTCCCGCATTTCTTCTAACTTTTCAGGATGATTTAAGTAGTCGATTACCAATTTTGCTAAAGCTTCCGGTTCCAGTTTACCGATTAATTCTGGCACTATTTCTTCCTGTGCCCAAATATTCGGCCAAGCAAACAGTTTTCCCTGTCTCATTTGGAATGCTAACCAGTTAATTACAGTAGCAAAGACAGAACCAAATAATGGTAAATTTGCGAGTAATCCCGGTATGCCATTCCAAGTTTTCATCGCATCCATTTGTTGCATTGGTAGCAAGACAATCATTGGTACTGCTAAAGAACCCAATTCAGCAGTATTAGCTCCAACAGTTGTTAAACAAAGGCTACATTGAGATAATAAGTTATAGGCGGGAAACTGGGTATAAAGTTCTAAGCGGACTCCATTTGTTGTGAGTAAAAACGGAGATTCTGCTAAATGTAGTTCAGCACTGATGTTACCAAATAGGGGTAAAACTTTATTTTTTTTAGGGTCTGCAAAACTTGCTAAAGTGTGTAAATCGAGAGTGGGGGCAACTGGAATTACGAAGCGAGTCTGAGGACGAAGACGGTGAATATGTTCTGCGATCGCTAAACTTAAGGGTACGCCGGAAGCCAATTTTGCCGCTTTTGAACCAGGTAACATTCCTATTAATTCCGCGTTGGCTTCGTCACGCCGCCCTGTGGGGGGTTCCTCTAGCGCCCGCAGGGCGGCGTTACGGAGGTTTTCGTTGCCTAAATCGGCCATTAAATCGCCAACAACTTTAAGTTTATGGGCATATTTTTGAGGAATGCTGGCGATCGCATCTGGTTTCATCACCCCAAAGCGATCGATCCAATGCAGCCATCGCGCTTCCCATTCAGCATAGACGACGGTGCGATAGTTTAAACGCTTGCCGATGACTACAGTAAAAAATTGATCGCCGCCTAGAAATAAAACCACTCCTTTGTCCCGCCAATCCCAGTTTTCTGCTGTTTTACCCGACAATAAGAAGGGGAAAAAATGCTCTGCTGCTTGTACTCTATCTACTTCTGGGTAGGAAAGCGCGATCGCAGCTTCCGATCCAGAGGCGTTGGGACAAGGGGATAGTATAACGGAAATGCGGACGAGAGTGCGATCGCATCCCAACTGTTGTCGCAAAGCTTGTACTACAGGGCGCACCCATGTAGTTATTTCCCCAGGGCCGTTAGAGAGGATTAAAATATCTACTGACATCTGATTTGAGATTTTAAAAGAACATGACAGAACTAATTAATGCCGCGAAAACGGGTGATATTTCCACTGTAGAAGCTTTGATCGAGCAGCGTACAGATGTCAATGCCAAAGATGATGATGGGTTGACGGCTTTGACTGCTGCGGCAGAGGCCGGACAAGTGGAAATCGTGCAGAAGTTACTGAGTGCTGGTGTCGATGTCAATGGCTGCGATAATGATGGCTGGACGGCTTTAATGGGGGCTGCTGCTGCTGGACATACAATTATTGTAAAAGCACTACTAGATGCAGGTGCAGATGTGAATGCCAAAACTAATTTTGGTTTGACTGCTTTGATGAGTGCTGCTGGTAGCGGCCATGCGGAAGTTGTACAATTTTTGTTAGAAAAAGGAGCGGATATCAAAGCCAAGGATAATAATACTTGGACTGCCTTAGTTTGGGCTTCATCGGAGGGTCATAAACAGGTAGTTGAGGTGTTAAAAGCAGTTCGCGATCGCCATTAATCCTTTAGAAACTAGGTTTCTGTAACGTCGCTCTCTAGGCGGTTAAATTACCTCTCTGAGGGCAGCGTTACGATATAATTAACTAATAACTTAGCCATCTTTCGATTATGGTACAGTTTAATCAAGAAACTCGTTTACCTACTAGCGCTGAATTACCTAGTTCAGATGATACTCCTGTGGACAACGAAAATCAAAATTTTCTGCCCAATTTACTCTTATTCTTACTAAAATTTCATTGGAGTAAGCGTAATGACTGGTTTTTTGGCGTGGACATGGGGGTTTATCACACAACTGGTGTAAGCCACCTTGTGCCAATTATTCCCGATGGTTTCCTGAGTTTAGGAGTTCAGCGTTTTAAGGGTGATACTTTACGTTTAAGTTACGTTCTTTGGGAGGAAAATAATATTCCTCCGATATTCGCCCTAGAGGTTGTTTCTCAAACTTATGGCGGCGAATACGATAAGAAAATGGAAATTTATGCTGGCTTAGGCGTGTTGTATTATGTGATTTACAACCCCTACTATTGGCGACGAGATTTGCATCAAATCTTTGAAGTTTATCGCTTAGTCGATGGCGAGTATGAATTGCAAATTGGCGAACCTTTCTGGATGCCAGAGGTGGGTTTAGGAATTGGCAGAGGCAGATATCAAGATGGTGCGAAACAGTTAGAAGTGCTGTACTGGTACGATGAACGCGGTTCTCGATATTTGACAGCAGAAGAATTAGTCGATCGCTATCGACAGCAATTTGGTGAACTGCCATAATCTAAGTTTAGTAGGGTGTGTTAATAACGCACCCTAATGTTAAAATTTCCTAATTCATAATCAGCCGCAATTAAAATATTTCAGTTAATTATAATATCTCAAATTGTGGGTACTCCCAGCTTTTATTTATTTAAAAAATTACTCAAAAAATTAACGGTAAGCTATTAAATAGCTTACCGCCAAACTCACTGTCTAAAGTCACTATTCTAGCCAATCAAGAAAGTGCCGTTAGGAAGTACACCTTGAACGGTCAAACTTAAATTTGCTCCTCCCTCAATCACACCAAATACGTCTCCAAACCGTGTTTGGATCGATAGATTGTTACCTACAGGAGTCAGATTGTAGTTAGTCAATGAAGAGCCTTGCAATTGGATAAAATCATTGACTACATCAAAGTTCCGAATTGTGGCCTGGCCGTTACCCAAATAGAGGGATGTAGGTGCAGCATTACCGGAGGTTGCAGGAACTCCCAGCACGAAGTTATCGGTTCCCGGACTACCAATTAGGACATCAAATTCATTGGTTCCAAAACTTTCATACTGGCGATTGCCGCTGCGATCTACACCTACTTCAACTCCAACAAGTTCGACATTCCCTACACCAACGCCAGTTAGGACATCGTTGCTGCGGCTACCGACAAAAGTTGCTGAACGGTTGACCTCAAATTGCCCAAATTGGAAGTAGTGATCGCGGCCTGTTTTCAACGCTCCAGAGTTGATAAATGGCACAAGATTGGGATTTTGCTCTAAGTATTCTGGTTCAAAGAAAGAAGTGCCAAAACGACCTTCTTCGACACCATATTGGATAAAGTGCTGGTATCCCGACTTGAAAGTTCCATTCTGAATGAATGGCAATAACTCTGAGTTATTTCGCAAATAAAAGTCTTCGTTATACTCAGGGGATACTTGAGTGCGACGAGCTCCTTCTTCATAACCAAATTGGATGAAGTGATCGAGGCCAGAAGCAAAAGGCGCGTTTGGGTTGACGGTGCGGACAAAGGGTGTAAGATCGGGATTGCCAGCAAGGTAGGTTTCTTCGTCAAAATACCGCGATATTTTAGTTAAACCAGCAGCTTGACCAAATCGTTCAAAGTGTTCTTTGCCGGAGCCGATCAGTCCGCGATCGACTGCATCTTTCACAAAACCATATTGGGAAAGATAGTATTGTTCGTCAAAAATGTCGTAATTTGCCATAATCACCTCGGAAAATTGCGATAAAGTTTATGCCCAAAGTTAATAACTTTGAGTTGGTTTGAAAGAGATATAAATGACTTGACCTAAATTTGTTCTACAGTGTTTCGCAGAGCTTTACGGAAAGTTCTAAAAAAAATTATTACAGTTTCTATAGTATTAGAGCCTCTGCCTTTAGATTGATTTCTTTTTGAAAATAAAAAATACAGCAGGAGGGCACTACCCCTCTCACCAACCATCAAATGAGGGTTTCAGACCTCTGGGCGGGCACGGGGGCACCGCCCCTACCGAGAATGAAACAGGTTTAACAGACAAGTACGGGCATATTGTAACGCCCGTACATTTTAACAAAACCTGCCCTGCCTTTAACAGTTACCAAGTTGCTGTCTTTGTCGCTGCAATTCATCTGCTAGGGGTTGATAAATTTCGCGATCGCCTACTTCATTACAATAATCCCATAGACCGTTATAACAGTGGCGGTCGTCGTTCCAACCGGGATGGTTAACAATGGGATAAAGGCAGATACCATCAATTGGTACGCCTGCTGCGATCGCAGCAGCTACCTCGGTACAGACATAATTAAACCAAGCTGGTCGCGCCTCGTCTTCACACCCTGTTTCTGCTATGAATAAATGGCAGCGGTAGCGATCGTAAACCTCCCGCAGCATCTCCCGAAATGGGCGGTAAAGCGCATCGGTATATTTCATCGGGTCTTCGTTATGAATCCATTGGTTGCGATCGTAGTAATTCACACCAATGATATCGAGATATTTTTCTTTGCCGCCAAGTTCAGGACACATCCGCCCCGCTAACATATCCCAAGCTTGGTACTGCGATAAACGGTAGTTTTCGGCAACATCTATATCCTCTGGCTTGTCGGGGTCAGCGATAATATTGATCGCTGGATCTATCTGAACAATTCGCGCTCCCGGACTGACTTCCCAGACTTCTTCAATCGCCGCGATCGCAGCTTTCACTAACTGCCTTTTCATCTCATCGCCCCGCCCTTTAGAATAAGGGTTAATATAAGCTACTTCACCGCCCGCCCACGCAATAAATGATATCTCATTCACAGGCGTAATCATTGGTATTTGCTCGGTTTCTGCCGTCAATAACTCCATAAAAGCGCGAACCATTGCTGCAAATCTTCGCAGGAATTCAGGGCTAAAAATGTCGATATCGTCAGGCCAACCATAGTGAAACATATCCCAAATCACCTGCATTCCCAGATCGCGGGCAGTGCGGATCATCGGCAATACACTAGAAAAGTCATACTTTTCCGGTTCCTGTTCAATTAAGTGCCAGCGGAGGCCTTCACGAACAGTATAAATGCCTTGTTCTTGCAGTCGTTTGTAGTCAGCAGCTACAAACTTATCGTGAGCAGTTGCGGCAACTACATCAAGGCGTTTTCCAGATTGCAAGCGGTGGGTGGAGCATTCAAACCCCCCCATGAAAAAACTTTTAAACATTTGCGGTAATTTGTAATTGTTAATTGTTAATTGTTAACGGTTAACGGTTAACTGTTAACGGTGGGGACGGGGCGGGTTTTGTTGAAAGCTTATCTGTTGGCTACAAAGGTTATCTGCTAAACCCGCCCCTACAAGGCTGTTAACTGGTAAAAACAATTAACTATTAGCAATTAGCCATTAGCAATTAGCAATTAGCCATTAGCCATTAACCATTAACCATTAGCAAGAACCAAGAATTTGCGGATCTAAACGTTCTTCTGGCGCACCCTGGCCAAGAGTTGCGGCTGCGATCGCCTCTATCGGAAACTTAGGAGTGCGATCGGCATACAGCAAACCATTAGCTTCTTGGAAAGTATCAGTCAACTGCGTATAACAAAAGCCGCTGAACATCTCCACCTGATTAACAACGGCAAGCAACCCCCCATATCGTTTTTGCAACTCAGAGACATCAGTAGATCGCACATATCCCCACACCCTATGAAAATCGGGATTTTCCCGACCCGCGTAAGCGATGCCGCCAAACTCAGTCAGCATTACTGGTTGCCCTTGGTGGGGATGACCATCAAGGGTCAGAATCCGCCCTCCGGGGCGATCGCGATCTAGAAGTTTTGATAAATCAACCTGCGGCCCATAGCGCTTTGCCAAACTTTCGGGGTTATTATCGTAGTCGTGAATAGCGAGAATGTCAGTATCGATACTCTCCCAGCCGTCATTCCCGATCGCGGGGCGTGTCTGGTCAAGGGTTTTAGTCAAGTAGTAGAGTGCTTGTACATAGTTGCGGTGGGCTGCTGTCTCGACTAAATTAGGCACTCCCCAAGATTCGTTAAACGGAACCCAAACCACGATGCACGGGTGGCTGGCATCCCGATCGATGACTTCAGTCCACTCCCGCGTCAGCCGAGCTACGGCTTTAGGAGTGAAGCGATAAGCGCTGGGCATTTCTTCCCAAACTAACAAGCCCATCACGTCTGCCCAGTATAAGAAGCGGGGGTCTTCAATTTTCTGGTGCTTGCGGACACCGTTGAAGCCCATTGCTTTCACCAGTTCGATATCTTGGCGAAATGCTTCGTCGGAGGGGGCTGTCATCAGCGTATCGGGCCAATAACCTTGGTCTAGAATCAGGCGCAGGTAGTAGGGGCGGCCGTTGAGCATGAAGCGATCGCGCTGTATACTCACAGTCCGCATTGCCGTGTAAGACTTCACCTCGTCCAACATCCGACCTTCGCACCACAACTCTATCTGAGCATTAATTAATGTCGGCTTCTCTGGACTCCACAGCAACTCGTTGCGGTAGTCGTCAATACCGGGATCGGACAGGGCAATGCGGCGGTGAATTTCGCCGTTGATGACTTCGTAGGTATCGTTGACCAGCAGCAAGCAACCAATTGACAGCCTGACTTTGATTTGGATACCATCGTAGCGATCGCCTGCAACGAAAGCCTCGAAACCGAGCTCCCACCTTTCAAACTGCGGAGTCCAGCGGATGCGATCGATGTAAGTCGAGGGTACAAGTTCGGCCCAAACAGTCTGCCAAATCCCCGTGGTGCGTGGATACCAAATACTGTGAGGTTCTAACTGCCAATCTTGTTTCCCGCGAGGTTTCGCCAAATCTTGGGGGTCATCTTGAGCATGAACTGTCACCCGCTGCGGCCCATTTTCGTTCAAGACTGCCGTAATATCAGCGCTAAAAGGAGTATGCCCCCCTTCGTGCTCCATTACGAATTGACCGTTAACCCAGACACGAGCGTGATAATCTACCGCCCCGAAGTGGAGTAGAACTCGCCCCTCAGCTTTCGGTACATCAAACTCGCGCTCGTACCAGCAATTCGGGTGAAAACCGCGATCGCCAATACCGCTCCTAGCCGATTCTGGAGCAAAAGGCACTTCAATCGTGTGAGTCCACTCCGCAATATCGCTCGGTTGAACGCACAGCCCCGTATCATCATAACTAAACTTCCACGAGCCGTTAAGACAAATCCAATTGCTGCGCCGCAATTGTGGGCGAGGATAGCCCGTTTTTTGCCCATGAACAGTTGTCCTGTTCTCAAAAGTTGCCGGCTCTTCAATATCGCAATTTTCTACCGCTCTACCTAACCAACTCATCAACACATCTATCTCAGGTTATATTTCTATTCTAGTCAAAATTGCCAAACTTTGACTAAGTTCGTAGTAGGTCTTTATCCCTAATTTATAGAATTTAGGGCTAAATTCCTATTACGACCGAAATAATTTAAAGTGCAACACTTTTCAAACCTCCTACCTTTTCAGTTAATTCACTGGGAACAGGAATTTCTTCGCCACTCGGAAAACAGTTAAACATTTGCTCTAAACCCGTCAGTTCAAATAACATCCTGACTTGTTCGCTCATTGAAGATATCAAAAGGATGCAATTTGACGCTTTAACAAGTTTCATAATTGAAACTAAAGTCATTAATCCCGCATTAGTGAGAAAAGTAACGTTCTTGAGGTCGAGCATCAGAATTTTACCTCCATTTTCAATTATTTTCTCAATTTCTTTCTGAAAATGGAGAGCGTTAGCACTTTCCAAAACATCGGGTGACAAAGTAACTTTAACTACGCTCATTGCTATGGATCTCAATTATTAATTGGGAGTGTTTGTGGATGGTAAAAGTTGAAACATTATAGGGTGGACATATATATTGCAATTTATGTCCACCTACTACTATTTGCCCTAAGCTTTGCCGTTACCGTTGCCAACAGCAGCTTCTAAAGCCATCGGCTGTGCGGCAACTCCATCCCGACTCAAGTTCTGGGTAGAACCGTTGAGATTGCCCAGCAATTCTATCTTTGGTTTGACAGTAATTTGGTTGTAGGTTGTCAGAGCTTGAGCGACGACCTGATCCATGTTGTAATACTTATAAGTCGCCAATCTTCCGACAAATTGCACCCCAGGAGTTGAGTCAGCTAACGCCTTATATTTCTTATAAATTTCGGCATTCTCTGGGCGCGGTACTGGGTAGTAAGGATCGCCTTCAGCGCGGGGGTATTCGTAGACGATGCTTGTTTTCAGGTGTTCTTGTCCCGTCAGATATTTGAACTCAGTACAGCGGGTGTACAAATGCTCGTTGGGAAAGTTGACAACTGGCGCTGGTTGGAATACCGGAGTATTGATGGTTACGTGCTTAAATTCCAACGAACGGTAGGGCAGTTTGCCGTAGCAATAATTGAAGTAGGAATCAACTGGCCCCGTGTAAATCATTTGGCTATACGGAATGATATTTTCAATCTCCCGGTAGTCGGTATTTAGCATCACCTTAATATTAGGGTGAGAAAGCATTTTCTCAAACATCCGGGTATAGCCATGCAGCGGCATTGCTTGATAGCTATCTGTGAAATATCTGTCGTCGCGGTTGGTACGGGTGGGTACGCGGGCGATCACTGATTTGTCGAGTTCAGAGGGGTCTATTCCCCACTGTTTGCGGCTATAGTTGCGGAAGAATTTCTCGTAAAGTTCGCGACCAATTTTGCTGACGACAACATCTTCGGAGGTGCGGATGTATTCTTTTGCTTCTGCTAACTTTGCGAAAAATTCCGCTACCTCGAAGGAGGTGAGATTGAGTCCGTATAACCGATTTACGGTATCGAGGTTGATGGGAATTGGTAAATTTTGACCATCAACACTGGCGAGTACGCGGTGTTCGTAGGGCCGCCACTCTGTGAACAGAGATAAATACTCGAAAACATCGCGAGAGTTGGTGTGAAAAATGTGGGGGCCGTACTTATGTACTAGAATGCCGTGATCGTCGTAATGATCGTAGGCGTTGCCGCCAATGTGGTTGCGGGTATCGATTATTAAGACTTTTTTTCCGGCTTGAGTTGCTAAACGTTCGGCAATGACGCTACCTGCAAATCCAGCTCCGACAATTAAGTAATCAAACATTAAATTACCTCTTGTAATATTTGTAAAGTGGTGATTTTTAGCGTTCCCAGTCGCCCAGTTATTGCTGGGAACTACAACAAACAGCAAACTTAGCGGTTTAATGCTGTAGTTGAAGAAGTTTTTACGCTTACGGCGTGGCGATTTTCCGGTGCTGAGGTAGCAGATTTTGGCAAAGCAGCAGGTTTCTCAACTGATGCCATGCGATCGCGAATTACTGCCTCTATTAACTGGATCATCTGCCCCCAAGTGCGATCCCAAGAATTCTGCGCCAAAAACGCATCTACTTCCTGTAGCCAACCCGATGCCTCGATATTTTCATTCATTGCTGCTTCGGCTGCGGCCACGAATTCTGAGGCTGTGCTGGCAATTCTTACTAATCCTTCTTGCCCGTAGGGTCGAATTACATCGCGGATGGGAGTGGATACAACTGGCTTGCCTGCGGCGAGGTATTCTGGGGTTTTGGTAGGACTAATAAAGCGGGTTGATTCATTAATGGCAAAAGGCAGTAACGCTACATCCCAACCTGCAAGATATGCAGGTAATTCTTGATAGGATTTGCCGCCGAGATAGTGAATGTTTGGGTGGCGCGGCAGAGTTTCAGGATCGATTTTTACTACTGGCCCAATGATGACTAAATGCCAGTGGGGACGCGCTTCGGCCATGCCGCGCAGTAGTTCGATGTCCATGCGCTCATCTACTACGCCATAGAATCCTAACCGGGGATGAGGAATGTCAGCTTGATCTGCTGGTTCTTCGATTAGATTTCTGGCTTGGGCGAAGTGCGCTCTTTCAATGCTGCTGGGAAAGGCGTGGACGCTGTGGTGCTGATGCCGCTTGACTTCGTAAAGGCTGTGTCCTCCTGTAAACACTAAGTCGGCACGGCTAAATAGTGCGGCTTCGTGTGTTTTTAAACTGGGAGGAGCGCCTTTGAATGCTGATAGCTCGTCCATGCAGTCGTAGACTACGGCTATGGGCTTTAAGTGACTGCTAAAAGCCATTGCCATTGGGGTGTAGTACCAAAGAATATAGCTACGAACTTGCGCTTGCTCGAAGAGAGCATCAAGCATTGCTTGTTGAGCCATTTTTATTGCTTCTTCGCTCATTCCTTCGCTCAAATGCGGCACGATTACCCAAACTCCACTGTCGCGGATGCTAACATCAAGCCGCCAATTTGCATCGGGGCTAAATACTGGTTCTTCGATGAAGAATACGCGCCGATTTTTGGCACAGCGGCTTAATAGGTGTTGGGGTCGCTGGTAGACGAAATCCCACCGTAGATGTGAGAGGCAAACTAAGTCGGGTATTTCTAAATGGGATGTTTGAGAGTTAGTGGAGTTTATTTTTGATGAGGGGGCGAACTGGGATGGCGCTCCCACTCCGTCTAAAGAGGTAAATCGGATTTTCCAGTTTCCGCTGCTGTTAACTTTATTTTTTAGGTTATTTTCCGGGTGCGACATAAGTAGCCTCAGTAATTTGTAAAGGTGATAACACGCCTCAAAGCGGCCTTGCTGAAGATAGCAAGAACTTATTAAACGCTTTTATTTGGAAGCAAGTGCAGTCTTCTATGTTGCTCAAATAGCAAGTGCGAAGCTTTGAGAAACTAAGCTTATTCGCTTTTATACTGGAGTCAAACTTCCAGATAAGGTATTTATCGTTAGAACTTGCTATTGTTGATAAATGTAAGGTAAAAATTTTAGATTTACTTCTATCTGAAGGCAGAATTTGATGCAGACGGTACTAGGCTGGTACTCTGGGTCAAAGAGTGTTAGAATCAAGTTCGGCTTTGGGGATGTCTTTTAGCTGGTAGCTACTGGCGGTGAATTTTATGAGGTTTTTATGCAGTAGACCTCTTGCGAAAGTCTCAGGTGTTCGCTAATTTGTCTTCAAAGAAAGTTCATAATTATAAATCCCAGCGCTCGAATTAAATCTTAATCCGAAGCGTCTTCTTCGTTCTAATTACAATTCGATAAGAATTTGATTCATTAATACCCTATTTAATTCCCAGACTCTTTGAATGTCTGTTGATGTACTCCACAGTAGCGTTTAAACTCTGTGGGGTTTAACTTTTGTAATTGTTCGTAATTCATCTTATTAAGCTAATTTTTTCTTTTATTCTACCTAGAGCGATCGTACTTTCGCAAGAGGTCTAATGTACTATTAACTTATCTCTTTTAGTACACATCTTCCATGCGGCGAGATTCAATCTTATACAAACTGTTCGGGCGCTCGCCACTCTACATTTAAGGGTATTATGGTTAACAGTTAACAAATTTGCTACTTTAGATAGGGGCGCAAACAAGAAGCGAGAAGCTATACTTCTAACATTAATTAAAGCCTCATTGTGGCACAAAAAAAATGTACGCCCAGACATTGCTAAAGCCGGATGGTCGCAAGCTAACTTTGTATAGCCGCTACCCAATTGCTGAGGGAATTGCGGCCACTAGCCCCAGCAATGAACCAGTGCAGGCTAACCCGCACCTACGCTGGCATCCTTTGCGGGGGGAATGGGTGGCTTATGCCAGTCACCGTCAAGGGCGAACTTTCATGCCGCCCCCTGAATACAACCCACTAGCGCCTACTATTGACCCGAAATTTCCGACGGAACTTCCGCAAGGGCGCTATGATGTAGCAGTTTTTGACAACCGCTTCCCCTCCCTGACACTGGCCGCGCATGATGCCCCTGCAAACATTGTCGAGACTTTACCGGCAGATGGCGCGTGCGAAGTAGTAGTTTTTACTCAAGATCCTCTCGCTTCTCTGGGTGGCTTGGAACTAGATCACTTAGAATTGCTGCTGCAAGTGTGGGGCGATCGCACTGCCGCGATCGGAGGTTATCCTGAAATTCAATACGTACTCCCTTTTGAAAATCGGGGTACAGAAGTAGGCGTTACTTTGCACCACCCACACGGGCAAATTTACGCTTATCCTTTTGTACCGCCTGTGCCAGCGAGAATGCTAGAGTGCCAGCAGAGTTACTATCAAGAACACAAGCGGGGTTTGTTGCAAGATTTAATTCAAAAAGAGATTGCAGCAAACCAGCGAATCATCTATTTAGATGAAGACGCGATCGCATTTGTCCCCGCCTGTGCGCGTTACCCTTACGAAGTTTGGCTGGCGACTATTCAACCAGTTGCTAGCTTTATGGATCTGACTGATAAACAGCGCAAATCCTTAGCTTTAGCATTAAAAACTGTAACTCTTAAATATGACGGTTTGTGGCATCGCCCTTTCCCTTATTTAATGGCATGGTTTCAAGCACCTACTGATGGTAAACCCCATCCTGAAGCGCACTTACACGCTCAATTTTATCCTCCTTATCGAACAAGCGATCGCCTCAAATATTTAGCCGGAACTGAACTAGCGGCAGGAATGTTTGCTAACGACGCTTTGCCAGAAGAAAAAGCTAAGGAATTACAAGCCGTATCAGTGACACTTTCTGCTTAAATCGCAGATGAACGTGGATAGGGGGAGCGGGGCGGGTTTACTGGATCTCTTGTTTATATTACAGATATGGGCGAACCCGCCCCTACAGTATTTGTAGGTGCGTCAGAAGTATAAACCCTGATTTATCAATCTATAACTTGGCCTCACGTACCCTACAACCTGTTTGATTTATCGTGAATTTATGGTTAAAAAATCTTTAATTAAACTATGAACAAAGAAGTCTTCTCCAAACTAGAATTAATCCGCCAAGTCTTAAAAGAAACAGGCGCGAGCGCACTTCGCCTACGCGGTACAGATTGGTTTGCCTGGGCAACTGCTGGCGGTTCCAATACTGTCTTACTAGCGGCTGAAACCGGAATTGCCGAAGTGTTAGTAACGGCGGAAAATGCTTGGATTTTAACAGATGAAATTGAAGCTCAGCGTTTAAAAGACGAGGAATTGCCAGCCAATTTTGAAGTTTATATCTATCCTTGGGCGGATGTGGCAAAACGCGAAGCTTTTGTTAGAGAAGCGGCTCAAGGGGGAAAGGTAATAAGCGATCGCCCCGCTAACTCCGAAGAGACAGGATTAACTGCTTCTTTACAGAACCACAAACGGGTAATGATGGCAAGTGAATTAGAGCGATATCGGCAGGTAGGGCGTAAGGCAAGCGAAGCAATGACGGAGGTACTTTCTACTGCTAAACCTACATGGACAGAATATCAGTTAGCGGGGGCTGGATCTGATGCGCTGTGGGCGCGAGGGCTACATCCTAACCTTACTTTAGTTGCTGGAGAAAGACGTTTGCCGCTTTACCGCCATGCGACAGCTACCAAAGAAGTAATTGGACGGGAAGCGATGCTGGTTTTTTGCGCGAGGGGATATGGTTTATATGCCAACTTGACGCGATTTGTTTCCTTTAGTTCTCTGAATACAAAGCAGGCAAAATTGCACAGAGATGTGCGAGAAATTGAAGGCAAGGCTCTAAATTTTTGTCAGCCTGGAAAATCGCTGAATGCAGTTTATAATGTGCTTAAGGATGCTTACGAACAGCAAGGGTATGTTAATGCAATTCGGGAACATCATCAAGGCGGAACTACGGGATATTTGTCGCGGGAAGTTGTGGCGAATCCAGAAACTAATGACATTTTACAATCAAACATGGCTGTTGCTTGGAATCCTAGTTTAACGGGGGCAAAGATTGAGGATACTTTTGTGATTTTTAATGATGGATTGGAAAACTTGACTTTCGATCCTAATTGGCCGAGTGTGGAGGTAGATGGAAGGTTGCGACCTGTGCCTTTGGAGGTGGAATAATAATGATGATGAGTTGGTTCAGCGGTTGAAACCGCAACTACAGAAACAAAGTCTGCCTACGCAGACTAAATAAGAGGGAATTTGGTATTAGTCCGTACAGGCGGACTTGGTTTGTATAGCCGCGATTTCTAATCGCCACGATTTCTATGAACTTTCAAGAAATATTTAATCAAAAGCCAGAAACGGAAGCTAGCGCACCGGGAAGGGTAAATTTACTCGGCGAACATACTGATTATAATGATGGTTTTGTACTGCCTACTGCAATTCCTCAACGTACTACTGTACAACTGGGTTTTAGTAAGGATAGACAGCACCATTTTTACTCGGTTGAATTTAACGATCGCGCGAGTTTTTTTGATAGGGATCGCGCCCCAAAAGGATTCGGTAGCTATATTTTTGGCTGTATTAAACTTTTGCAGGAAGAAGGATATAAAATACCGACTTTGAATGTGTTTGTTACTTCGTCGGTGCCGATAGGTTCGGGTTTATCTAGCAGTGCAGCTTTGGAAGTGGCAACTCTTAAAGCAGTGCGATCGCTACTAAATTTACCTCTTGATGATGTGCGGATCGCTCAAATTGGACAACAAGCAGAAATTCAATATGCAGGTTTGAATTGCGGTATTATGGATCAAATGGCATCGAGTTTGGCTGATACTAATTCGATGCTATTTTTAGATACGCGATCGCTTGAACGTCGAGTAGTACCTTTTCCCGCAGGTGCAGAAATTTTGGTAATTGATAGCGGTGAAACCCATAAGTTAGCTGCTGGTAGCGGCTACAACCAACGCCGCGCTGAATGCGAGTCAGCGGCGCAGATGTTGGGAGTCAAGGCGTTGAGGGATATCACCGATCCGCAAGCGGTGGAAGTTTTGCCGGAACCCTACAGGAAGCGATCGCGCCATGTCGTCACTGAAGACAACCGCGTATTAGAAGCCGTACAATCTGTGTCAGCACAGCGTTTTGGCGAGTTGATGAATGCTTCTCATGCTAGTCAGCGCGATGACTACGAGGTTTCTGTACCCGCAGTGGATGCGCTAGCAGCAATTTTACAAGAAATTCCGGGAGTATTCGGCGCAAGGCTTACTGGTGGCGGTTTTGGCGGTGCTTGCGTAGCTTTGATTGAAAGCGGAAAAGCGGATGCGATCGCATCTGTGGCGATCGAGCGCTACCATCGTGCAGGGTACAAAGGACGGATTTTGGTTCCCAATCCCGTCATAGCCTAAGTTTAAAACTTAAGTGCAACCGGAAGCGATCGCCCAAATTTATGCCTTAACTACTAGGTGCGACTGCTATATTTTATCCATTAATTCAGGCGTGAGTATCAGGCCTCGATAGACTTGCTCGATCGCGAAACTCAGATTAATGCTTTTTAGTTCTACGCTATCCCCTTCTTTGTAGTTAATAATAATCCATTCTCCTGTCTCTTTTTTGTGATATAAATCCATTTCAATACTGGTGGAGCTAACTAATAAGTAGTCTTGTAAAATTGGATTGTGGCGATACATTCTAAATTTGCTGCCGCGATCGTATGCTTCAGTGCTAGGTGATAAAACTTCAACGATTAAGCAAGGATAGGTAATGTATTGGGTTGTGGTTCGATCGCGCTCGTCGCAGGTTACACTGACATCGGGATAGGTATAGTCATTAGTTTCAAAAATGTTAACTCTCAAGTCTGAATTACCCGTTTCGCAGCTACTTCCTTCTAAATGATTAGAAAGCAAGGTGATAAATCTAACAGAGATTAAACTATGATTTTTACTACCGCCGCTCATGGCGTAAACTTGACCGTTGATATATTCATGTTTTTCGAGTTGCTTTTCTTCCCAAATAAAGTATTCTTCGGGAGTAAGTTGTGGGGAATTGTCTTTAACTACAATCATGGTTTTTAGGGAATGGGTAATAGAAAAATTATAGCGTTTCTCAGAGTCAAGAGGTAAGACTGGTAATTGGTAATTATTCCCTCTTCCCTCTTCCTTCTTCCTTCTTCCTTCTTCCTTCATTGCCAAGTATTTATCGAATTGTGTCAAAAGTAGGTGCTAACTAGCTTTTAGGGATCGTTTTCTGGTACAAATACTCATGGGATTGGTAAGGTAGTACCCCTGTACTGGGCAGAGTTGCGTTACAAAACTGCAACCGAGGGACTGGGAAAGGATGAAATTTCCCCCTGCGAACTTGCTTCCTCCCCTTCCCTGAACTAGCATCTAAAGGAGCAAAAGAAGGATGTTCACTCACGTCAAGCCCGCCATTCGCCACGTCGCACCGGAAAACTTGCAGGGGCGATCGCTTCTCAAGGTGGTCTATGTCGTGCTAGAGCCGCAATACCAGAGTGCGCTATCGGCGGCAGTGCGATCGATTAACCAAAAGAACCCGAATTTAGCAATTGAGATCAGTGGCTATTTGATTGAAGAACTCCGTAGCGCTGAGAATTATGAGGCTTTTAAACGCGATGTCGCCGATGCGAACATTTTTATCGCATCGTTGATTTTCATTGAAGATTTAGCCGATAAGGTGGTAGCGGCGGTGGAACCCCTGCGCGATCGCCTGGATGTGGCTGTGGTTTTCCCCTCGATGCCGCAAGTGATGCGCCTAAATAAGATGGGCACGTTTTCGATGGCGCAATTGGGACAAAGCAAAAGTGCGATCGGCGATTTTATGAAGAAACGGAAGGAAAAATCCGGTTCTTCGTTCCAAGATGGGATGCTGAAGCTGTTGCAAACCCTGCCGAAAGTGCTGAAGTATTTGCCGATCGATAAGGCCCAAGATGCCCGCAATTTCATGCTGAGTTTTCAGTATTGGTTGGGCGGTTCCGAGGAAAACCTCGAAAATTTCCTGTTGATGCTATCGGATAAATATGTCTTCAAAGGTGGCAAACAGAGCTTTCAAGACCCCGTAGTTTACCCGGATATGGGGGTGTGGCATCCTTTGGCCCCGAAGATGTTTGAAGACGTGAAGGAGTATCTAACTTGGTATAATTCCCGCCAAGATATTTCCGACGATCTCAAAGATCCCTTTGCGCCTTGCATTGGTTTGGTGTTGCAACGCACTCACTTAGTGACTGGCGATGATGCTCACTATGTAGCGATTGTGCAGGAATTTGAGGCAATGGGGGCGCGGGTTGTACCGATTTTTGCCGGAGGTTTAGACTTTTCTAAGCCTGTGGATACTTATTTCTTGGAAGTTGGGGCGAAAGGTGTTGCACCTTTGGCGATCGTGGATGCGGTGGTTTCTCTGACAGGTTTCGCACTTGTGGGCGGCCCTGCTAGACAGGATCATCCGAAGGCGATCGAATCTTTGAAGCGGTTAAATCGCCCTTATATGGTGGCTTTGCCGTTGGTTTTCCAAACTACGGAAGAGTGGGAAAATAGCGATTTAGGTTTGCATCCGATTCAAGTAGCTTTGCAAATTGCGATTCCTGAGTTAGATGGTGCGATCGAACCGATTATTTTATCGGGGCGCGATGGTACAACGGGGAAAGCGATCGCACTTCAGGATCGGATTGAGGCGATCGCTGGGCGGGCGATGAAGTGGGCAAATCTGCGCCGCAAACCCAAATTAAACAAAAAAATTGCCATTACAATTTTTAGTTTCCCTCCCGATAAAGGCAACATTGGGACTGCTGCTTATTTGGATGTTTTTGGCTCAATTTATGAAGTAATTAGCGCCTTAAAAGGCAACGGTTACGACGTGCAAAACTTGCCAGATTCGGCTGAAAAGTTGATGCAAGAAGTTATCCATGATGCCACAGCACAATACGCGAGTCCAGAATTAAATATTGCCCATCGGATGTCGGTACAAGAGTATGAAGAATTTACACCTTACTCCACCCGATTAGAGGAAAATTGGGGGCCGCCGCCGGGACATCTTAACAGCGATGGACAAAATTTACTGATTTACGGTAAGGCATTCGGCAATGTCTTTATCGGCGTGCAACCTACCTTTGGTTATGAAGGCGATCCGATGCGGTTGCTATTCTCGCGTTCCGCCAGTCCCCATCACGGTTTTGCTGCTTATTACACCTATTTAGAACAGATTTGGGGTGCAGATGCCGTGTTACACTTTGGAACGCATGGTTCCCTGGAATTCATGCCGGGTAAGCAAATGGGGATGTCTAACGATTGTTATCCCGATAGCTTAATTGGTAAGATTCCTAATCTTTATTACTACGCGGCAAATAATCCTTCTGAAGCGACAATTGCCAAGCGTCGCAGTTATGCGGAAACGATTTCTTATCTGACTCCGCCGGCGGAAAATGCGGGTTTGTACAAAGGTTTGCAGGAACTTAGCGAGTTAATTGCTTCCTATCAAACCTTAAAAGAAACCGGGCGCGGTATCCCCATTGTCGAGGCAATTATTGAGAAGTGCCGTTTAGTTAATTTGGACAAAGACATCGCCTTACCTGAACCCCCCCCAACCCCCCCTTGGGTAAGGGGGGGCTAGATTCCCAACTCCCTCTTGGTAAGGGGGGGCTAGAAGAGGACATGAATCCCTCTAGTCTTACTAATG
>NZ_CACA01000093.1:0-5804 GCF_000180455.1 Kamptonema sp. PCC 6506 | reverse complement strand
CAAAAAAACCGGTTTCTGAGACGACCTGCATAAGTCCTAATAATTAAACGTAAATTACCAGTTACCAGTTAACAGTTAACAGTTAACAGTTAACAGTTAACAATTACCAATTACCAATTACCAATTACCAATTACCAATGTTAGACCTGATTCCATTTTTCCAGGGTACTCCCTCCTATGGGCAAGTAAATCGTTTTATGAAATACCAAGTTGTTCTACAGCAAAGCGAAGAAGATTGTGGAGCCGCTTGTCTTGCTTCAGTTGCTAAATATTATGGTAGAATCTTCCCAATTAGCCGCCTACGAGAAACTGTAGGAACTGGTCAACAAGGAACGACTTTATTAGGTCTAAAACAGGGAGCTGAGACTATTGGTTTTAATGCGCGCTCTGTACGAGCAGCACCTACTATTTTAGACCAGCTCGATGGAGCACCTTTACCAGCAATTATTCACTGGTATGGTACTCACTGGATAGTTTTGTATGGTAAGCAGGGGAAAAAATATGCGATCGCAGATCCCGCAGTAGGAATCCGCTACATTTCTAAACAAGAGTTAATCGAAGGTTGGACAGATTGGGTTTGCTTGCTCCTCGAACCAGATCCAGATAGATTTTTTGCCCATAATTATGACCAGCAATCGGCAAGTTCTCTACAAAGGTGGCTCAGGCGAACTTGGACTTATCGAAAAGTTTTAATTGAAGCATTGATACTGAACATTGTCTTAGGTTTGCTTTCCATTGCTTCGCCTTTTCTGATTCAAATTCTCACTGATGATGTCCTCGTTCGCGGCGATACTCAACTGCTAGCTAGTGTGGCGATCGCAGTTGTAATTATGAACATTTTCAGTAGCAGCTTAGAATTAGTGCAGTCAAATTTAATTGCCCACTTTTCCCAACGCCTAGAACTAGGATTAGTGATGGAATTCGGACGCAAGTTTCTCCGATTGCCTTTAAGTTTCTATGAATCCAGACGTAGCGGCGAAATCATTAGTAGATTAAACGATATCCAAGAAATTAATCAATTGGCTTCGGAAGTATTGGTGAGTTTACCTAGCCAGTTTTTTATGGCTATAGTTTCCTTAGCTTTTATGCTCATGTATAGCGTACAGCTTACCTTTGCGGCTACAATCGTAGCAGTTTTAATGACATTATCAACTCTAGCTTTTCTCCCTATCCTCAGACAAAAAACTCGTAGTTTATTGGTTTTAGAAGCTGAAACGCAAGGTGTGATGGTCGAAACTTTTAAAGGTGCTTTAACTCTGAAAACTACTAGCAGCACTCAACAATTTTGGGAAGAATTACAAAGCCGCTTTGGTCGTCTAGCAAATCTTACCTTCCGTACTATGCAAATTGGGATTATCAATAATATTTTTTCGGGATTTGTCAGTAGTTCAGGTAGTATTGGTTTACTATGGCTAGGCAGCGGATTAGTGATTAATAAAGAATTGAGTATCGGTCAATTGCTAGCTTTTATCAGCATGAATCAAAATGTGACAACGTGGGTGAATACATTAGTAGGATTTGCTGATGAAATTACCCGCGTTCAGACTGCGACAAGTCGCTTAGCGGAAGTGATCGATGCTACGCCAGAAACCCAAGGTGACGCTGATAAACCTTTTGTAGACATTACCAATCGCCATAATATTGTTTGTAGTAGTATTAATTTTCATTACCCTGGTAGAATTGACTTGCTAGAAGATTTCTCTGTTACTTTACCAGGTGGTCAAGCGATTGCTTTGATTGGCCCTTCTGGTTGTGGAAAAAGTACCTTAGCTAAAATTATTGCTGGTTTGTATCCCTTGCAATCTGGCAATATTAGAATCGGTATTTATAATTTGCAAGACCTTTCTCTCGATTGTCTTAGAAAGCAGGTGGTTTTAGTTCCTCAAGAAGCACATTTTTGGAGTAGGTCTATTTTAGAAAATTTCCGTTTAGGAAATCCAGAGGTTCCCTTTGAAGAGATTGTTAAAGCTTGTAAAATTGCTGGTGCTGATGAATTTATTAGCAAATTACCTGAGAAATATCAAACTATTTTGGGGGAATTTGGCGCGAATATTTCTGGGGGTCAGCGACAAAGATTAGCGATCGCACGCGCCATTGTCAACAACCCACCAATTTTGATTTTAGATGAATCTACTGCTGGGCTAGATCCCGCGACTGAAACTCAAGTGCTGGAACAGTTATTACTGCACCGCTGGGGGAAAACTACGATTTTGATTAGCCACAGGCCGAGAGTGATTAATCGAGCTGATTGGATTGTAATGTTAGATCGAGGTCGCTTGAAGCTGGAAGGATCGGTGGAGAAGTTGCGATCGCTCCCCGGCGAACATTTAGACTTTTTAAATCCTTAACGAATAAATGCTTAATCACCTCCACTAGACTTTTCAATTGCATTTAAGGACTGGCGAATGCTTTCGTTGTCATCTTGCTTAAAGAGCCGATGTTTTACTAAGTGGAATTTGTAACCCGTGACATCCCCATTCAGAATTGCGATCGCAGTCTTAGCAGCCTCATAGCCAACCTTCCGCCCAGACTGGTCGATAATTAACTCCAACGGGTGGTTAGGGTTGAGCAATAGCTCCGCTTTATCCTCAGTCAAATTTGACATTCCAAATACAAATACTTTACCTTCTAAATTCAACTCATCCACTGCTTGAAGAGCAACATCAGTAGCGGCGTTAGAACCTCCCCACAGAATATTAATTGTTGGATGGTCTTGCAACATTTGCTTTACCTCTGGTAAATCCGAACGCAGTGCTGCATTAGTAGAAGCTACCTCGTTCCAGCGGATATTGGATGCTTTCATTGCAGCATAAAAACCCTGAATAGTTGGGTAATAACTATCATAAGAGGCATTGTCTAACAGACCGATATTTACCTCCTTTCCAGACATTTTTTTCTCCACCCATTTTGCCAAGTAATCACCTGAGTCGTAGCCCATCTGGTAGCGATCGCAGCGATAACAAGCAAAGACGTATCTATTAGCTTCTAATTCATTCAGACAAGCCCCAACTGTCACAACTGCAACCCCAGACTCGTAAGCTTCTTGAATCGCAGTCTTAGAAGCGTTAGGATCTTCTGGTAACAGCACAATTGCATCAGTTCCAGCAGTAACTAATTCTCTAATAGTTTGAGCTTCTATCTCAACCCCAGTGTCCGAATCTACAGCAACAATTTTAATGTTCCGAGCTGCCGCCGCTTTTTCCATCCCTTTCTGGTATGATGTAAACAAACTTCCCTTAGTACCTTTTATTAACCCAATTTGGAAAGTTTTTTGCGGCTTTTGTCTGGCTTGCAATTCCCAGTTTATATTTTTGAAGGCTTGTTCCCAATTTTTTCCTCTTTTAAGTTGATGAGTTGACCAAAAGTTTGTTTCTCTAAAATCCGCACCCTTGAGTTCAGCTTCCCGGAAATTAGTACCCTCTCGAAGATCGGTATGGCGGAAAGAAGCTCCTTGGAGGTTAGCCCTATATAAGTCAGCTCCTTGAAGCTTAGATCTGCTAAAATTAGCTCCCTGAAGATTGCTTCGGGAAAAATTAGCTCCCTGAATATTGCTCCAATAAATCTTAGCACCACTCAGATTAGCTCCTTGAAAATTCGCTTTCCGAAGGTTAGCTCTACCAAGACCGCTGTTCTGGAGATTGCTATTTTCTAAATTAGCACCTTCCAGATTTGCTCTCCAAAGTTTAGCACCTTTCAGATTTGCTCCTGCCAAATTAGCACCTGCCAAATTCGCTGCCACCAAGTTAGCACCTGCCAAATTCGCTCCTCGGAAATCTATATTTTTGAGGTTAGCTCCTTCCAGATTAGCGCCTTCAAGATTTGCATAGGAAAGGTCAAATCCTCGATATTTTGAAAGCAGCGGCGGCCACTGACTAAAAATTTCCCCAAGTTCTGGGTATACATAGCAATTATTGAGTTCAATCCCCTTCAATTCTGCCTTAACTGCACTCACCCCTGTGACGCTTACGCAATATTTATTCAAATCAGTTAAAGCATCTATTCTTCCTTGAGAATATGTTTTTTCTTTAGCAGATTGAACGACTTGCTGAGCGTCATTGATAGCTTCTTGGTGCCGCCGGGGAGCGTCTACAAAAAATGATAGCATCGCTACCAAAAGGGTGATTTCGCTAAAAACTGTGGTTAATTTAAAAATAGATATACTTTGAAACCAGGCAATAAAATCTCCAACTTTCTTATCAGCGATGGACACGGGTTTGATTACCGGATCGAACTTTGATGGAGCTTTTTTGGGCCTGCCGTAATTTTCAAACATCCGACGGTAGCTCTCCGGCGAGATGTCCAACTGTTTTGCTTCCTGATTGATTGCATACTCCTGTTCAACAGAGTCGGAAATGGCAGCGATCCGATTAAAGCTGTCAAGTAATACCTGCAAATTGTTTTTTAGTTTGAAGGCTTCCTTTTCTTGCTCAGGCGATATTTCAGATTTTGTAAGTGCTTCGTTGTTTTTGATTTCCGGTTCAATAGTCATTTTTTATGCTACCCTATTTAACATTAATCTTCTCATACAATTTACAACTTAAAATCCAAATTTGAAAGGGCTTCCTTCACTCTTTCATATTCAGATTCAATTTGTGATACCATCTCCTGCATTTCTAGAGACGCACTAACGTTATTACCTTGAGCAATAGCTCCCGCCTTAGACTCTAAGGCTTTGCAAAGTTCTGAGAGAGTTCTAGCACCAAAGTTACTGCTGGTAGACTTAAGAGTGTGAGCCGTTCGTTGCAGGGCGATCGCATCAGAACGGGAGGCCGCTTCCTGCAAAGCTTGTAATTGTTTAGGCGTATCGGCTAAATAGCTATCTATTACATCATTTAAAAAATCTAAATCATCTTGGTTATCAATCGGAAAAAGTGACTGTAAAAGTTTGCGATCGATTGCTTCTACTGTTAGATTTACACCAATTTTAGCCGATAAGCCGTCAAGAGATTGACACTGAGATAAAGCTTGAATTAGTTCTGTAAACTGAATGGGTTTACTGATATAATCATCCATACCAGCTTCCAAACATTTTTCGCGATCGCCCTGCATGGCGTTCGCAGTCATCGCAATAATTCGAGGTCGCCGTTGTATCGGCCAATGCTGATTAATGTAACGAGCAGTTTCCAAACCATCCATCTCTGGCATCTGTACATCCATCAACACAGTATCATAAGTTTTATGTTGCAAAGCTTCCAGCGCTTCTAAACCATTGTTCGCGACATCAGCGCGGTAGCCTAATCGTTCCAGAATTCGTAGTGCGACTTTCTGATTCACCAGATTGTCCTCTGCTAGCAAAATCCTCAGCGCCGAAGGTGTTGGATTTAAAGTTAACGAAGGTGTGCGATCGCTCTCTCGGACTCGAATTTGCCCAGTTAAAACACTCAGTAGCACCTCATAAAGTTGAGAAGGTTTAATCGGTTTAGTCAAACAAACAGCATTAGCACTTCCTACCATACAATTGATGGAAGTTAACAACACGATCGGCATCCGCCTTATCCGATCGGACTTCTGAATTTCCGATGCCAGAGTCAGGCCGTCCATTTGAGGCATTTGCACGTCCAGAATTGCCAAGTCATAGAGTTCTGACTGACTCAAACAATTAAGAGCTTCGGTACCGTTGGCCGCTTCCTGGGAAATCATTCCCCATTTCTGAGTTTGCAGCCGCAAAATCTGCCGATTCGTAGCATTGTCATCGACAATCAGCACCCGCTTACCATTTAGTTGCGGTTGTACGCCACTGAGGTACAGCCGTCGCTGACTCGGGGCCTCAGATGCTTCGATCGTGAAATGAAATGTGGAACCTT